>CAJAYZ010000556.1 GCA_903949225.1 uncultured Planctomycetaceae bacterium | reverse complement strand
TGCATCTCTCCATCGATAATCAGATCGGGCTTTCGGGTTCGTGCGATTTCAACTGCCTTCTCCACCCTTCGGGCATCCGGATGGCGGGTAGAGCCGAAATTGTAGAAAGAAATCATGGCCACAATCGGCTTGATATCGAAAAATCCCACCATTTCGGCAGAAAGAATCGCAATCTCGACCCCGACAGCCGGAAGCGGCTGCAGCACGAAAACATCACCTATCTTACGGTCTGGAATCTCGTCGACTTCCGCCGTCGGTCGGTGCGGCGGTTGTGGCTGAGTTGTTATCTGCCGTATGGAATCGTCCACTTCGGACTGGTGCCGCTGGCCTTCCTCCCCCTGGGGACGACCGCGGTCTGGTACGTGCTTCTTAACAAGCTCCTCGCCGAAGCGTTCACCAACGTCCATTCCTTCCTCGTGATCGCCCCCAATCACACGGCCGACGATCTCTACCGCTTCTCCTTCCACTACGACCGCAAGGAGGAGTTTTACGTGACCCAGGTGATGGGCTCGGCCAACTACCACTGCGGCGGGGAGTTCACCGACTACATGAGCTGCTGGCTCAACTATCAGATCGAGCACCACCTCTTCCCCGATCTGCCGATGCGGCAATACTCCCGCATTCAGCCCCAGGTGAAGGCGCTGTGCGAGAAGCATGGCATCCCCTACCGGCAGGAGAGCGTCTTCCGCCGCTTCGGGCGGCTCCTCGACGTGGCCGTCGGCAAGACGAGCATGCGGCAACTCGAGGCCTTCCCACGGCCGGCGATGGCCGGCGGCGCAAGCCCAGGCGACTGACGCTTACCGGCCTGCGGCCTCGACCTCATCGGCTGCAGCCGCGATCCCGTCGGCGCCGGCAAACCGGTCGGCAACGCCCCGGCAACGGTCGGTCACGTTCCGATCAGTGAGGAGCTTCCCGAGGAGGCCCGCAAGCGCCGGGCCGCGAAAAGCTTTCCGGGGGAGCGCCAAGCCGACGCCGAGCCGCTCGATCCGCGCGGCGTTGTCGAATTGGTCGAATCCCATCGGCATCACGATCTGCGGCACGCCGCCGGCGAGCCCCTGCGAGAGGGTGCCGATGCCGCCGTGGTGAACCAGCGCCGCCGACCGGGGCACGAGCCAGCGGAACGGGACGAACGCGGCGTGCCGCACGCCATCGGGGAGCGTCCTGGGGATCTGGTCGGGAAACCTCGTGAGGAGAAGGCCGCGGCGGCCGAGCCTCTGGCAGGCGTCGGCGGCAGCGGCGAAGAACTCGTGGCCGTGGAGATGGGCGCTGCCGGGAGTGAAGAGGATCGGGGACGATCCCTCGTCTAACCAAGCCTTCATCGGGCCGTCGGCATCGCTCACCCCCTCCTCGCTGTAGAGGGGGAAGCCGGCGAGCCGCACCTGCCGCGGCCACTCTGGCTGCGGTGCGGCAAACCAAGCCGGAAAAAGCCCGAGGGTTCGCTGAGGCGAATGGATCCAATCACGCAGCAGCCCGCGAGCCGGTGGCAGGCCGAGGGAAGCGCGGAAGGGATTGAGCCAGCGGCCGATGAGGGGATCGATGAGGAGCCGGTCGGCAAGGGCCCACTGGAGCTTTCGAAACCAATGCGGGCCGCGGTGGACGAAGACCCCGGGCACTCGCGGTGGATCGTCGAGGCTGCGAAACAACATCGGCGAGAGGTGGACGGTGACGAGTGCGACGCCGAGGCGCTCTTGGGCGACGCGGGCCCCGAAGGCCAAGCTCGAGGCGACAACGACCGTGGACTCGCCGGCGGCGGCGTCGGCGGCGAGCGCCCGTTCGATCACGCGGTAGACCGGCTCAAGAAGGGGGCGGACAAAGAGGTCGAGGATCACCGGAGTGCCCCGGATCGGATCCCAGATCCGTTCGTCCTCGATCGACGCGACGAAGTCGAGCTCGGGGAGTGGGTCGACAAACTCGAGGCCGGCCTTCTCGGCCACCTCGCGAAACCATCCGGCAGCGACAAGCGTGACGCGGATCCCCCGACGGCGTAGCTCCCGGCCGATCCCGATGAAGGGGTGCACATCGCCTGAGCTTCCCAAGGCAACGAGGATCGCATGCG
>CAJAYZ010000555.1 GCA_903949225.1 uncultured Planctomycetaceae bacterium | reverse complement strand
GGCTGCCATCCCTTCCGGACTGCGGGGGCGTCTTGTTGGCAAAAGCCGGATTTGGCCAGTGGGCCTGACATCCTGCGGGGTCGATGTCTCTTTCGCCCCCGGGCGGCCGGAATGTGGTGGCGGCTGAGCCGCGTCCCTCCATATGCTGGGGAGGGATCCCTGCTACCCGGGAGGGGGAGCCGTGTTCTTTTTCTTTCCGTATGCGACCGACGCGCCGATCTATCACCGGCCGATCGCGACGATCGGCCTGATCGTCGCGAACATTCTCGTGTTCGTCGCCGTCGGCGGCGGGCCGACTGAGCGGAATGCCGATCTGTGGTTGGTGTGGGGGAACGGCCTCCACCCGTTTCAGTGGCTCTCGAGCAACTTCGTTCACGGTGACTTCTTCCACCTCGCCGGGAACATGATCTTTCTCTGGGTGTTTGGGCTCGTGGTGGAAGGGAAGATCGGGTGGTGGCGGTTTCTCGCCTGCTATCTCGGCATCGGGATGGGGCAGGCGATGGTCGAGCAGATCCTTACGCTCCCCCTCCACGGTGTGAACGTGAGATCGGGAGGAGCCTCGTCGGCGATCTTCGGGATCATGGCGATGGCGGCGATCTGGGCCCCGGTCAACGAGATCACCTGCGGCTACTTTGCCGGGCTGGGGTGGATGATCCGAACCGGGACGTTCGACGTCACCATCGGCTTGTGGGCCGCGGGCTTTGTCGGCCTCAACCTCTTGCAGTTGCTGTGGGGATCGTTGACCGGCCTGCTCCATCTCATGGGCGCGGCCTTTGGGGCGCCGCTGGCGATCCTCCTTCTCAAGACAGGCATCGTCGACTGCGAGGGGTGGGACGCATTCACGATTCAACGCAACGGACGCCCGAGTTATTCAGGCGAGCTCGAGAAAAGCCGTGAATACGTCCAGGAGGTCGCCCAGCGCCGCCAGCGCGACGAACAGACGCGGACGGAACAGCGGGAGGAGTTTCGGCGCCGCCTCAACGCCGGCGATGCCGTCGCAGCGCAGGGGGTGAGGCAATCGACGTCCGGGTACGACGGCGGCTTTCCGCTCGAGCGCGACGAGCTCTTCCAACTCGCGGCGGGACTCGATGCCGCAAAGGCGTGGGCCGATGCGGCAGCGATAATGACGGAGGCGATTGCCCAATACCCCTTCGGCACCGACGGCATGCGGATCCGTCTGGCGACGATCCTGGCGGGGCGGCTCGACCGCCCCCAGGAAGCGCTCGACGTGCTCGATGGCCTCGACCCGGAGATGCTCTCGGCCGAGGAAGGAGCGCTCGCCGAGCGGGTGTCACGGAAGGCACGAGAGATGATCGCCAAACGCCCGCCGGCGCCGTGAGGGATGGCGGCTTGGGCGGGTTGCGGAAGAGGCGGCGACCGGAAGGGGTGCGTCATCTCTTTCCCAACCGGAAATCTCCAGCCGTCACAGTTTGCCAGACGATGGAGATGCTGTCGGGGAGATCCGGCTGCTCCACCGTCCATATTGCCCGTTGGACGGGGCAGGCCAAGGCGCCCGACGGGAAGCCCCGCCGTGCCACGCTGCACGCGGCGCCGTGCCGCGCTCCTGCTCCTGATCGGTGTCGTCCTCCGCTGGTGTGGC
>CAJAYZ010000554.1 GCA_903949225.1 uncultured Planctomycetaceae bacterium | reverse complement strand
GGCCCCGCCGGCCCCTACGAGTTTTTGGCCGACCTGGACCGCGTCGGCCGTCGTCCAGCCGACGTCGACGACGTAGAACGGATGCTCGTCAGTGGCCACGATCTGGACCGACTGGCCAAGGTCGCCGACGACCTCAAGCTTCTGGAGATCGTGGGCCGTATTCCGGTAGAGGGCCACCACTTTTTGGAGCACGGCCGGGGCCGATGGATCATGCTCGGCCCGGGCCCAGACGAAGTCGCCGACTTGGATTTCTTCGATCGGCTTGGAGGCTGAGGAGGGGCCGGCGTCAGCGGTACCTACGCCCGCCACCGCCACGAGCGTCCCAGCAATAAAGCAGTTCGTGGGCGCACCGCGGAGCTTTTGGACGCCGACGGTCAGAATCGGCAGAAATGCCAGAGCGTCGCCCAGGCTGGCGTTGCCGGCGGCGATGTTTGAGGTGGCGTTGGCGATGCCGGCTACCGTGTCGATCGCCGTGTAGAGCTTGGCAGCCTTCTGGGCCAGGGAGCCACAGGCGACGAGGCTGCTCGTGCCAGCGGCGATGTTGCCGATCGAGGCCGCTGCCACCATGCCGGCGACCGTGCCGGCGACGTTGCCGACGAAGTAGGCGTCTTCATGGCCGAAGACCGGGCCGATGTTGGGGATGTCGACCCACGGGCTGAAGGGGTTGAGCGTGTCGACGAACGAGTCGATCGCACCGGCACCGGCGTCGATCGTGTACTCGCCAGCCGTCACGGCCGCCGCACCGACCACCTCCACCGCGGCGCCGGGGTCATTGACAAAGCCCATGACAAGCTCAAACGTGCCGATGACCGTCGGGGCCCAGTCGCCTTGCAAGTCGCCGAGGACGTTGAAGGAGTTTTCCAAGCCGCCGAGATTCAGGCTCGTGCCGCTCGAGACGAGCGAGACGTCGACGAACGAATCGGTCGTCCGGGCGGAGCTGCTATTGGCCTGGGACAAGTCGGCCGTGCCTGCGGTTGTCCGGGTCCGCAGCTTCGATCCATCGAGCCAGGTGATCGAAAGCTCGTTGTGGACGAGCGTCTTCTTCCCCGTGGTGTCGGATATTTCGGTGGTGACGTTGTCCGAAGAACTGCCGCTCTGCGACTGGAGCGTCTGCGTCGTCGTTCCCAAGAAGCCACCCGTGGCCTTGTTCGGCGTATTCGCCGAGCCGGTCACCTTCTCCATGCCGGCGCTCGAGACCTGGGTGATGGTCGTGGAACCGGTCGGACCTGCGGCGTACGTGATCAGCGTGCCGGAGGACGACTGCTTCGCCGTCACCTTGCCGCCACTGCCGTCGGCCGCTGCGGAGGTCTCGGTGGAGCTTGCGGAATGCCGCTCGCCGTTGGAGCGGCTGGTCGCCCGGCCGGAGGCATCGAGCGTGACGTCGTAGGTGAGCTCCTCGTGCGTCGTCGATGTCGTCCGCACGCCGCCGGTCGAGCCGGCTCCCGTCGAGAGGGAATCTTTGGAGAGCGTGCCGCGGGTTGCGGTGCTCGTGTCGGTGTATTCAATGCCATGGTGCCGGGTGCCGCCGCCTGGCAGTGGAGTCTCGTAACCCTCCGTGTGAATGTGCGTGCTCGAGCTCGACGAGCTATCACGGGTGGTGATCGTCGTCGACGGCTGCTCGGCAAACGTGCCGTCTGGGTTTGGAACGCGTTTCGTCGAGCCACTGACGTCGCGATCGACGATCTTGCTTGCCGTCCGGATCCGGGTGTCGGAGGATCCGCCGTCAGACGTCTCGGTGGCGTCTGTGGTCGTCACTTCATCGGAGTGACGCTGCTGACTCTTCCCCGACATC
>CAJAYZ010000553.1 GCA_903949225.1 uncultured Planctomycetaceae bacterium | reverse complement strand
GTGATCGACCACGACACGTCCCTCCTCCTCGGACGGCTCGTTCTCGGCCACAGCGTCGCCTCACTGGCCACGCTCCACGACGGGAGGCCGTTTGCCTCGATGATTCCCTACGCGGTGCTCGTCACCGGTCGGGATCCGCACGCCGACGACGACGGCGGGGATAACGCGGGCAGCGTGGTGCTTGTCAGTCACGTCAGCCGACTCTCGGCACACACGCGCGACATGCTCGCCACGCCTGAGGTCTGCCTTCTCGTCACGGCGCCCGAGTCGACCGATTCCTCCGGCCCTCCGCCGCAGGCGTTGCCGAGGGTTTCGCTGCCTGCCCAGGCGACGTTCATTGATTCGGCCCACCCGGCCTACGAAGCCCTCAAGCAGGCCTACCTGGGGCGCTTTCCCCATGCGGCCGACTGGTTTCAACTCGGCGACTTCTCAATCGTCGTTTTCGAGCCGACCTCGGCCCGCTTCATCGCCGGATTCGCCCGTGCCATGACCCTCTCTCCCCAACAGCTCCATGCTGCCGTGGCCGCCGCCGCCGCCGGGCGTTGAGCTCCCTGCCGCGGCGCCTTCTTCAAAGCCGCGACGCCCTCTTTCATGGGCCGCGGATCGACGGCGTTCCCCGCCATTGCCCCTCTTGGCAACAAAAATGAACGAGCGTATAGTAGGATACCGATGTTTATGCCGGGCCTTAGCCCAGGCTCCCCCTCTCTGACGTCGAGGCACCCGTGACGATCCGTAGGAAAACCTCCCAGCCCACCTCCTCCTCGGTCGGCAAGCCCGTTGCTGCCGGAAAAGTGGCCGTCGCTGGGAAGCCTGTCGCCTCAGGAAGGCCATCCGGCGGACGGCGCTCGCCGGCGAAGCCCTCTTCCTCCCCCCGCGGTGCCGCATCGCCGCTGACGCCGAGCCCGGCGATCTCGCATGGAGACGCGATTCTCGGCGTCGGGGGCGATGTGGCCGCCGATCAGGGCGCCGACGCGCCGACGGAGCGGCAACTCGAGATCTACGCCTTTATCCGTGACAAGATCCAAAACCGTGGCTATGGCCCCACCGTTCGGGAGATCGGTCAGGCTTTTGACATCCGTTCCCCCAATGGCGTCGTTTGCCATCTCAAGGCGCTCGAACGGAAAGGGCTGATCAGCCGGGGAAAGAACATGTCCCGGGCGATCGAACTGATCACCGAACCGGCCCACCTCCGCGGCCTCCCGATGGCCGGCTGGGTGGCGGCGGGCACTCTCCGGACGGCGGACGAGCAACAGGAGCGGATCGACTTCGAGGAACTCTTCGACAAGGACGATCATTTCGTCCTCAAAGTGATGGGCGACTCGATGGTCGAAGCTCAGATCGCCGATGGCGACTGGGTGGTGATCCGCCGGCGCCAAACGGCGCACGCCGGCGACATCGTCGTTGCCCAGACTGAGGACGGCGAAGCGACCCTTAAGCAATGGTTCCCGGAGCGCGACCGGATCCGCCTCCAGCCGGCCAATTCGTCGATGAAGCCGATCTATGTCCGCAACGCCCGTGTCCTCGGCATCCTCGTCGGGGTGGTGCGCAAGACCGGCTGAGCGGGTGCGGGCGTGCGGCCATTCACCCCCGCTCCAGTCCAAATGCACCCAATCATGCGGCGGCGTCTGTCGGCCCCCCGACGGCCGCCGATGCCTGGCCTGCGGCCTGCTGCGCATCGGCCAATTGGTGCAGCTTGTTGTAGAGCGTCTTCAGGCTGATCCCGAGCTCCTCGGCCGTCCGCGGCTTGTTGCCGTGATTGCGTTCGAGCGATTCGACGATCGCCTGCATCTCCAGTTCACGGAGACTCACCGGCTTCGAATCTCTCACCGTCGCCGGTGATTGACTGGCCTGCGGGAGCGCCCCGCCGGGGACGGCCGCTATCGCCGTCATCACCGAGATCGGAGCCGAGGGAGGAGCAGCCTGAGGCAGGAGGGTTGTCGATGACGCTGCCACCGCGCTGATGTCGGCGGCCTCGGCCACGGTCGGCAGCGCCGCAATCGGCAGCGGCCGGGGCTTGAGAGCCCCGAGTCGGGCGGGGAGATGATCGACGGTCAGCGGCAGCCCGTCACAGAGCACGAGGGCATGCTCGACGCAGTTGGCCAACTCGCGGACATTGCCTGGCCAGACATGCCCCTGGAGGACCGCGAGGGCTTCCGGCTCGATGACCAGAGCGTCGGGGGGCGTCTGCGGCCGCCCATCGCGGACGAAGTGCTCGACGAGCATCGGGATGTCGTCGAGACGATCACGGAGGGGGGGAATCGCCACCTCGAAGGTGTTGATGCGAAACAGGAGATCCTCGCGGAATGTCCCCGCCGCCACCATCTCCTCGAGGGAGCGGTGCGTGGCACAGACCACGCGGACATCGACGGTCACGGGATGGTTGTCACCAACGCGACGGATCTCGCCGCTCTCAAGCGCCCGCAGGAGCCGGGGCTGGAGCGCCCTGGGGAGTTCGCCGATCTCGTCGAGGAACAGCGTTCCCCCGTCCGCCACCTCGAACAAGCCGGCACGGTGTTCTTCCGCACCGGTGAACGCCCCCTTCCGGTGGCCGAACAACTCGCTCTCCACCAGATGCTCGGGGAGAGCGCCGCAGTTGACGGCCACCAGCGGCCCCGTGGCCCGGGGACTACCGTCGTGGATCGCTCGGGCAACGAGCTCCTTGCCGGTCCCCGTCTCGCCGCGCACAAGGACGCTTGAATCGCTGGCCGCCACCCGGGAGACGAGCCGGCGCACCGCATCGAGCCCTGGCGAACCTCCGACAAGACGCGACGTCCCCTCCGCGCGGCGCAACCGCCCCTCGAGGGCCCGGAGACGGAGTGTCAATTCCCGCTTCTTCCGCACCCGCTCGAGGACCGCCTGGATCTCGGCGAGCTTGCACGGCTTGGTGAGGTAGTCGAACACCCCCTGCCGGACCGCCGCCACCGCCGATTCCAGCGACGACTTCCCGGTGATGATCACCGTCTCGGTATCGGGGGCGACGTCGCGGACGCGGGCGATGACCTCCATCCCGCCGACGCCAGGCATGTCGAGATCGACGATCACGCAGTCGTAGGCGGTGCGGTCGAGGGCCGCGATCGCGGTCCGACCGTCCGGGCAGACCGTCGCCTCGTGCCCCAGTCTCGGCAGCTCGATCCGCATCAGTTCCTGGAGCGACATCTCGTCGTCGGCAAACAGGATCCGCATCGGCCTGACAGGCTTCGTCACGTCACATCTCCAGTGTTTACGTTCACGCCGCGCGGAGGGCGGAGTCCGGGTCTTTCGTCGCTCCGTTCCCTGGGCGCCGCTGCCCCTCGGCACCAGCCGCGAGGGGGAGCGTGACGCGGAACGTGGCCCCCTTCCCCGGCCCATCGCTCTCCGCCTCGATCCGCCCGCCATGATCGGCGACGATCCGGTGGACGATCGAGAGCCCCAGGCCGGTCCCCTGCCCCGTCTTGCGACGCGTGAAAAAAGGCTCGAAGAGGTGCTCGAGGACCTCTTCATTCATCCCGCAGCCATCGTCGGCGAAGGTCAGCACGGCCGTCTCACCGATCCGGCGCACGGCCACCCGGACATGCCCCGTCGTCTCGATGCAGTCGAGGGCGTTCACCAGGAGGTTGAGCACCACCTGCTTGATCTCCTGCGGATTGACCATCACCGGGAGATCGGGGCCGTCGTCAATCTCGATCGAGCGACCGGCAAACCGCCCGACGTGGCGGAGCATCTCGGCGACATCGTTCACCAGCGCCATGATCGCCGTCGGCTGGCGGCGCACCTCACCGAGCCGGGAAAAGTCGAGGAGCTTCTCGGTGATCCCTTTGCAGCGGAACGCCTCGGCCTGGATCAGCTCGAGGTAGCGACGGGCCACCTGCGCCTCGCTGTCGTCGGCCACGAGCCCGGCAAGCCGGCTTTCCAGCGATTCGGCACACATTGCGATCGAGGCAAGGGGATTGTTGATCTCGTGGGCGACTCCCGCAGCGAGGAAGCCGACGCTTGCCAGTTGTTCGCTGCGGATCACCTCGCGCGTCCGAAGTTGCACCTTCCGGTCAAGGTCGTCGCGGACCTCCTGGAAACGCTGCGTCATGTCGTTGAGCGCCTCGGCGAGCTCCGCCATCTCGTCGCGGCTGTCGAGATTGAGCCGGAAGGCGAAGTCGCCGGCAGCCACGCGCCGCGAACCGTAGCCGAGAAGGCGCAGCGGCCGGAAAACCCAGCGGTAGGTGAGGACGCCGAGCGATGCCAGAAGCAGCGCCGATGCCATCGCCGCGGCCCAGGTGGTGACGATGAGTGTCCGATACCCGGTACGGACGTCGCTGGAAAGATCGAGGAGGTGCTCCTGGAGATAGGTGGGGAGGGTCGCGGAAAGCGCGGCCAGCCGACCGAGGTCGGGGCCGAGGGTGTGCAATTGCTCCAGCGTCACCCCCTCGCCGGCAGCCGGCCGCCCCACCACGTCGCGGATCCGGGTGAGGCTAGCGGCGATCCGTCGGGCCGTCTCGCGTTCGCGGCTCCGGTCGCCGAGGGGGGCGTTGTCGATCTCCCCCTTGCCGAGCTCCTCGCGGTAAGCCTCGAGGGCCCTTTCCGTCCGCGAAAGGACCGCGAGAAATGGGGCACTGCAGGGGCCGAGCTCGCGGGCCTCCTCGTCGCCATCGTCCTCGTCATCCCCCTCCTGAACGGGCACCGGCGGCGGGGGAACGACCGGCAGTTCGGCCGGCTCGGCGGCGAGGGCCGTCACATCCCCCGACAAGCTCCGGGCGTGGACGAACCGGAGCGTCGCCACGCTCTCTCCGAGATCACTCGCCAGCGGCAACTCCGCCGCCCGGCTGCTCAGGCCGCGCACGAGCCGGCGGTAGGAATAGGTGCCGAGGAAGCTGCTCGCCGAGAGGAGCGCCACCATGAGGAGGACGAGGCCCCCTCCCACCATGAGCTTGCGGCGGATGGGGCGTCGCTTGCGCACTCCGTACTCCCGGCCGGAACCGGCCTGTCTGCTTCGTCACCTTCCCGCGGACTGGGCAGCCTGCGAGAGGGGGGAGAGTAGCAGGCAGGCCACGGCCCCGACAGGGGAAATGGGGCGGGGAATCGCTACACGAGCCCCCAGCGCTTCCGCAGAAACCACTCAGTACAGAGGAGCCCGGCCATGACGAGGAACATCGGCCACTTGTCCCACAGGGTGGCCGACCACTGCTCCTGGGCGTCGTAGGCCGAGGGCTTCGTCCGCAGGTCGTCGAGGATCTCGGAGAGCTCCTCCGGCGACCGCACCCCGCCCCCCTCGGTCGACTCGGCCAACTGCCGCATGAGGAGTGGGTTGGCTCTGGGGCTTGCCAACTCGAGATCCTGCCGGACGACGGTGAAACGTGCCGATCGCGACACCGGGGGGGCCCCGGGCTTGGTCGCCTGGACCGTGACCTTCCAATCCCCCGGCTCGTTGAAGTCGGCGAGCACCCCCGCATACGACTCCTCTTTCTTCGCCAGCCGCAACGGGCGCGAGACCCCTCCCGGTGAGGTCATCAGCGCTTCGAAGGCCGCCTCCGCGACCCCACTGCCGTCGGGCTTCGAAAGGCCCGTGTCGAGGGGAATCGTCGCACCGGGGGCCACGCGGCGCTGCGCCAGGCGGACCCACAGCGAGTCGTTGCCGGAGTCGTCCTGTTTGGCGAGCCAGAGGACCATCTGTCGCCAGAAGCGCCGGTGTTGCTCACCGCCGCCCTGCATCGCCCACCGCCAGGTCGAATCGGCGGCAAACGCGAGCACGCGCCCCTCACCAAACTCGCGGGCAACAAGCAGCGGCCTGCCGTCGGAGGTGACGGCCAGCGGCTTCGCACTGGGCACGAGTCGTCCGAGGTCGTTGGCGCCCTCGAGTGGCGGCAGGGCCTGCCAGGCGGCGCGGGTCTCTTGATCGGTGGGCCCGAGGCGGAGGATCGAGACACCGCCGAACCGCTGATCGGGGATCATTTTCAGCGGACCTGGCAGGTGGAGCCCCGGGCGGATCGGCTGGTCGAACGGCTGTCGCGCCAGTTTGTCAGACTCGAAAGGGAGCAATTGGCCGATGGCCGTACTTCCCCAGCCACCGGCTTCGAAGGCGTGAAAGCCACCGAGAAAACCGATTCCCGCACCGCCGTTGACCTTGGCGACGATGGCACCGAGATCCTGAGGAGACAGGGCCGAGGCATCGAGGTCGCCGATGAGAAACACGTCGTACCCGGCGTCGAGCTTGCGGCCGAGATTGAGCGGCCAATTCCGCCGACCGGCGGCGTCGATCCACTCGAAGTCGACCTGCATGTCGGGGCTCGCAGCGAGAACGCGGCGGAGGAATCGCTGCTCGACCCGCAGCGCTCCCTCGAGATAGAGAACCCGCAAGCCCCCGTCGACCACCTCGACGAACGTCGAGAGTTCGTTGTTGGTGAGGACCACCTCCCCCTCCTGCGGCTCGACCACGAGCGAGAGCTTCCGCTCGCCGAGGGCCTTCGGTGTCCAGGCGAGGCGCACCGCCTCCTCGTTGACCTGCGGGCCGCCACGGACAACCGTCCGGGCAACCTCCTCCATCGCCCCGCTCTCGTTCTCTGCCAGAAGCTTCACGACCACCTCGCGGTCAGCGAGGCCGTCGAGGCGGATCCGGCCGGCGACTTCGAGGGTGTTCTTCAGGTAGACCGTCTCGCCGACGGAGAGATTGGTGACCGCGGCATCGCGCCCCTGCCCTCCGCCGCGCTGCTGCCCGAAGGTGACGCTCCACAGCGGCACGGCCGCATCCCCGAGCTTCCGCGCCACCCCCTGTGGCGGCTGGTCGCGCGGCGGGTAGGCGTGTTGGGCGCCGTCGGAGAGCACGATCACGCCCGCCAGCGGCCGCCCTGCCGTGGCCCGCAGCGCGTCGTCGAGGGCGGCGCCGATCGCCGTCTGGTCGCTCGCCGTCCCACGCTGCCAAGCGCCGATCGGAAAGGGGTCTTCCGCCGTCCCAGCCACAGGGCGGGCCTCACGGTCGAAGGCCCAGAGACTGATATCGACATCCCCCTCGGCCACGAGCTTGGCGGCGGCCGGGCGGGCGGCAGCCAGCGCCGCCGTCATCTCATCGAAGCGCGTCCGGCCCGCAGCCCCGTCCACGACAGTCATGCTCTCTGACGCATCGGCGAGCACCAGCAGCGTGCCTTGCTGGCGAGCCTGACGGGTCGCCACGAGCGTCGGCCGCAGCAGGCAGGCCACCAGCGCCAAAAACGCGCCGGTGCGAAGGAGCACGAGCACGAGCCTCCGCCTCGCCGGGACGCGCGAGCGGTCGGGGCCCACCGCCACGAGTACCGCCACGAGCGCGAGCGTCACCAGGGCGACAAACCACCACGACACGACCGGATCGAAGTCGAGCGACAACTCCTCGAGGACGAGTGCCACAAGCGGCGTCATGCGTCGCCCCCCCGCACGGCCATCCCAGCGCCACCCGGCAGCGGCGGCGGCGCCCCCGAAGCCCCTGCGTCACCGGCACCCGCACCAACATTTGGCACGGCTCCGGCATCGTCCCGTGGCGCGTAGAAACGGTTGGCGACGATCCAATCCCCGGCCATTGCCAACGCCGCCAGGAGGATGAACCACCCCGACAGCTCGGCGCCGACCCGTTCGAGCTTCACGTCGCGCACCAGCTCGGCCTCGCTCTTCGCGAGTCGATAGCCCGGCCCCAGGGCCGCGACGAGGCCGGCGTCGGCGAGCCGCCGGGCGTCGATGCTCTCGGCGGCGAGATTGGCGCTGAATCCCCGCACGACCCCGCCGACATCGCCGCCGGAGCGTATCCGGTAATTGCCCGGCACCTGGGTCGTCGTCACCGTCACGGTGCCGCGTCGCTGGTCGACCGGCGCGGGGAAGTCGTCGCCACCGGGGGTGCTTACGAAGGCCGTTGCCACATCGCGGCGCTGGAGATGGACGACGGCCGCGGCGCCGGCGGCGATGTTGCGGTCGTCGGCGGTGTCGATCGAATGGAGGAGCGTCTCGTTGGCGAGGATCACGAACGGCCACGGCTCGAACCCAGTGGCGAGCATGTTCCAGGCGTCGGGATCGTCAGCGGCCTGCGACACCGGCGTCGTCACCGTGACGACAGTCCCCTGCCCGACGCGATGTTCGAGGATCGCCGGAAGACCGTTGCGGAACGAGACGACCGGCACCGCCGAGTCGGCCGTCGCATCGGCGCCGGCGGCCCGGGGCGCCGCGTCGTTGCCGTCGGCCGCCGGATCGTTCGGCTCGAACTCCCACAATCGCTGAATGGGAAAATCCTGCCAGGGGACGGCGTCTCCGACGCGACGGAAGGGACTGAGGATCGGGTGATCGAGATTGGCCGGCGCGAGAAAATTGTCCTCGCGGGGATTCCGCCAGACACGGACGATCCTCCCACCGAGGAGCTTCTGCGCTGCGTCCGAATTGAACCGCCCGGCATCGGCAGCCCGCGGCCCGAGCCAGACGACGAGCCCCCGGCCGCCAGCCACCCACTGCCAGAGCAGGTCGAGCGTGCGGGGCGTGAGCGGCGGCGGATCGGCAAGCACCATTCCCTCGTACCCGTCCCAGGGGGTGGCATCGAGCTTGCCGATATCGATGAGTGTGGCGTCAAACCGCCCCTTCCCCGCCTTCCGCAACGCCGCCGGCGCGATCGCCTGGAGGAGGAATCTCCCGGTATCGGCAGCCGGTTGGGGAGCGGCGATGAGGATCTTGGCGGGGCTGCCGACCTCGACGGTGAAATAGCGGGCGTTGTCCACCTCCATGTCATCCGATCCATCAAGGACGACCCGCCCCTGCCGCACCCCCGGTTCGAGGCCGGTGACCTCGAAGTCCACCTGCCCGGCCTGCCCCTCCTTCCACGCCACCGGCTTCACGGCCCGCCGCGCGTACCGCCCATCGGCGCCGAGCATCTCCACCGCGACTGGCCGATTCGCATCGGGGCCACTGCGCCGAGTCTCCACCGTGACGCCCAATGTCGCGCCAGCCGTCGGCTGGTCGGTCGACAGATCGACCGCCTCGAGCGCGAAGTTTTGCGCTCCGGTGGCTCCGACATCGACCCACAGCACCGCCGTGTCGGCGTGCGTGGCGATCAGATCGGCTGCGGTCCGCCCCTCCCAGGCCCCCTGGGAGCAATCGGTGAAGACGAACATCTCATGGCGGAGCTCAGGGACGGTGTCGAGGAGTCGGAGGCCCTCCTGCATCGCCGCCGGCAGCGTCTGCGCCGCGGTGCCGACGGCCAGACGATCGACGCGGGCCAGCGCCGCTGCGACCGTGGGGGAGAACGACACCGGCCCGCCTCCGGTGTCGATCACCGCCACCTGACTGGCCGGCGGGAGCTTCGCGGCCAACGCCCTGGCCAGGGCCGCCGCTTCCTGAAGACGGGTGCGGTTAGCCTGCCGCAGTTCCATCCGCGGGCTGGTGTCGAAGACAAGGACCGCGGCCACCGGCTTCTCGCCGTCGGCAAGCCACCCGGCCCCACGGAGCGTGGGACGGGCTAGGGCAAGGGCGAGGACGGCCAGCGCGGCCATTCGCAGAAGGAGCAGAAGAAGGTGGCTGACGCGGAGACGGCGCCGGTTGGCGGCCGCCCGCTGGCGGAGGAAGCGCATCGCCGGAAAGGACCGCGGCACCGGCTTGCGCCGCATGATGAGGTGGAGGATCACCGGCACGGCCACGAGAGCGGCCCCGGCGAGCAGCGCGGGAGTGAGGAACGACAGTCCCATGGAGGGGGCGGCTTCCTAAAAACGATTCCGGCGACTGACGAGATACTCCATCAAGGCGCGGTCGAACTGCATGCTCGTGTCGAGCGGGACATAGTCGATCCCGGCGTGGAAGCAGGTGCGCCGGTAGTCCTCGCGGAAGGCCTGCACCGCCTCGAGGTATTCCCGACGGGCGCCATCGGCGTCGACGACGAGTTTCTCCTCCGTCTCCGGCTCCGTGAACTCAACCATCCCATCGAAGGGGAAGGCGACCTCCGCCTCGTCGAGGACATGGAACAGGATCACGTCGTGCCCCCGATGCCGCAGTCGGAGGAGCGCATCGCGGATCGGCTCCGGATCGGCGAGCAAATCGCTGAACACCATCACCAGCGAGCGGTGGCGGAGCATGGCCCCGATCTGGATGAGGCTCCGCGCGATGTCGGTCCGCCGCGAGGGCTTCACTTTGGAGAGGACGGAGAGCACCTGTGCGATCTGCGACCGCTTCGAACGGGCCGGGAGGCTCGAGTGGAGCTTCTCGTCAAACACCATCAGTCCGCAAGGATCCTGCTGGTGGATCATGAGCCAGCAGAGCGCGGCCGCCAGGGAGATCGAATAGTCGAGCTTCGTGAGCTCCTGGCGATGGGTGTACGCCATGCTGGCGCTGGCGTCGATGGCCAGATACCCGGTGATGTTGGTCTCGGCCTCGAACTTCTTGACGTAATGCTTGTCGGTCTTGGCGTAGACGAGCCAGTCGATGTCTTTTGGATCGTCGCCATGGGTGTATTTGCGGTGCTCGCTGAACTCGACCGAGAAGCCCTGGTAGGGGCTGGCGTGGAGCCCCTGGAGGAATCCTTTGACGATGAACTGCGCACGGAGATCCAGCCGCGCGATCTGACGCACGACCTGCGGCTTCAGGTATTCCTCGACCGCACGCACCATGGAGTCCGTCGCCAGGGAAAGGGGACCGGCGCGGGCAACGAGCCCCGCTGTCATTCTGCGGACAACCCGCAGGGATCACTTCACGAGCTTGGGGATCTCCGGCTCGGGCACCTCGCGGACGAGCCGCTCGACGATCGACTCGCTGGTCAGGCCGTCGGCCTGAGCCTGAAAGTTGGTGGCAATGCGGTGGCGGAGCACCGGCACGGCGATCCGCCGAACATCGTCGATGGAGACGCTGAAGCGGCCGTCCATCGCTGCCATCGCCTTCCCACCCTGGATGAGGAACTGGCCGGCGCGGGGACCGGCGCCCCAGTCGACGAGCTCGGCGACATAGGACGGGGCCTGCGGATCCTTCGGCCTGGTGGCGCGGACGAGGCGGGCGACGTACTTGACGACATACTCGCTCACCGCCACGCTCCCGACGAGCTTCTGGATGTTGACGATCGCTCTCCCGGAGAGCACTTTCCGCACTTCCGGCTTCTCCGACCGGGTGGTCGCCATGAGGATCTGCTCCTCCTCGCTGGCGGAGGGATAGCCGACCTTGATGTTGAACATGAAGCGGTCGAGCTGCGCCTCCGGGAGCGGGTAGGTCCCCTCCTGCTCGATCGGGTTTTGCGTGGCGATCGTGAAGAACGGATCGGGGAGCTGGTAGGTCTCCTGCCCCACCGAGACCTCGCGCTCCTGCATCGCCTGGAGGAGGGCTGCCTGCGTCTTCGGCGGCGTGCGGTTGATCTCGTCGGCGAGGAGGATGTTCGTGAAGATCGGCCCCTCGACGAAGCGGAAGCTGCGGCGGCCAGATTCGTCCTCCTCGAGGACGTTGGTGCCGGTGATGTCGGAGGGCATGAGGTCGGGGGTGAACTGCACCCGCTTGAAGCCGACATCGAG
>CAJAYZ010000552.1 GCA_903949225.1 uncultured Planctomycetaceae bacterium | reverse complement strand
GTCGGTCGAGCGGCCGTGCTGGGCGCCGCCAGTCTCGGGGCGGAAATCAAACGAGCGCGGATCGAAGGAAAAGTCGCGGCCATTGATCGGGATCGCGTCGCCGAAAGGCTCTCCCGCAGCGCCCACCCGCCGGATCTCACCGCCGGTCGAGCTGCCAGCGCCATGGATCCGGCCGTCAACGTCGAACGCGAACGAATTGAACAGCCCCTGGACGTTGCCCGTCCCAAACCCGGTGAAGATCTTTCGGTGTTCGTCGGCGACGCCGTCGCCGTCGCTGTCTTTCAACCAGAGGATGTCGGGGGCATCGCCGACAAACAGGCCGCCGTTCCACACAACCAGCGCCGTCGGCCAGGCGAGGCCGTCGGCATAGATCGTCGCTCGGTCGTAGGTGCCATCGGCATCGTCGTCGTGGAGGAGGCGGATCCGCCCCAGGCGCTCCCCCTGGTCCTCGCTGTAGCCGCGCATCTCCGCGACGAACAGGCGGCCATCCTCATCCCAGGCGATGGCCACCGGGCTCGCGAGCATCGGCTCAGCGACGGCGAGATCGACCGCGAAGCCGGGGCGGACGACCATCGTCGCCGGAGCCTCGGCGGGGGCCGTCTGCGGGATGCGGGGGAGCTCGTCGGCATAGTCAACGGCGCCTGTGGGTGCCTCGTCGGCACCGATCACGACTGGACACGCCGTCATCGCGATCGCCACGGCAGCCCACCACGTCACCGGACAACGTGCCCACTTCACTTCGCCACCTCAATCAATTCCCCGATCGCTTCCAGGAGCGAAGCCTCCGCCTCCGGGCCGACAAACGAGCTCGTGGGAAGTACCTCATAGCCCCCTTGCGCATACGCGCCGGCGGTGCCGATGTAGCCGGGGCCATAGTCGCCGTAGGCGGCCATGAAGACATCGAGATCGGGCCGCATCTGCCGGGCAGCGAGTTGATACTCCACAAAGAGTTCGCCGGGAAGGTGGAGCATCCGGGCGCTCCCCACCTTCAGGCAGGTGACGTCGATCGCGTGCGACTCCCGAGCGCGCGTGGCAAACGCAAGCGCGTCGATCGGAGCAAACGTCCCCCGGTCGGGCTTCCCTCGCACCTCCTCGGTGAGTTTTTCAACGTCCAGCCCTTCCCTCGCCGCAAGCGCCACCGGCACGCTCCCCCAGCCGACATCGGCGGCCGCCAGCGGCTTCTTGTTTCGCGCGGCCACGTCGAAGGCACCGCGCATGCCGGCGGCGAGCCGGGTGGCGAGGACGACCCGGTTGGAGGGAGTGGCGTCGTTGTACTTCCCGGCGGCGATGTTGCCGCCGGCGCCGGTGAAGTGGAGGTGGAGGGCGCCGGGAAGATCCTGCGAGCGCAGGAAGCGGGCGATGCCGGGGAAGTCGGGGCCGGGAACCCCGGTGCGGTAGTAGCTCATCGGATGGGTGGCGTAGCTCGTGATCGAGGCGAGCGCGTCCTCGCCAGAGAAGAAGACGAGCGCCGCCAGATCGGCGTCGATCGTCCCCTCGGGCCAGCCCTTGATCGTCACATCCTTCGTGGCGCTGCCGCGCCAGGCGACGAACGTCCCCTCGGGGCCGACGAGGCGGCGGTTGCTGGCGATCTGCGCTACCTCCGCCCGGCCGAAGCCGGCATGCGTGACCGGCTTCGCTTTGGGAAGCGCGTCCTTGATCGCCGCCGCCGCTCGCGCGATCACCTCGCGATGAAAGTCGCCGTCGAAGCGGGGATGATCGTTGACCCCCATGTCAGCGAGGAGCTTTTCGGCAGTGAAGTCAGCATGGGGGGCGTCGTGCTGGTGGAGCGCGTGAACGGCAACTCTTGCCGGCGTCGTCCCTGCGGCCTCAGCGAGCCCGGCCCGGAACGCATCGTGGGCGGCATTGCCGACGCCGATCCAGTCGATCGCACAGAGGACGATGGGCTCACCGGCCCCTGAAAGCACGATCCCCCGACAGCGGAGCTGGAGGTCAGCGGCCTTCACCGCCGGCCCGTAGGCCATCGCCGCGCCGACAGGCGGCGTGGCATCGACGTCGAAGGTGGCGAGGGTGACGGAGACTGGTGCCACGGGCACCGCCGACGGTTGGCCGCGGAGCACGGTGCAGGACAACACCGCCAGTGGCAACATCAGGAACACTCGCCACGGACCCCACCATGTCGACAATCGCGCGTGAGCCATCACGATCCTCCCCCCGGCCTGCCAGGATTAATTGGAGTGAATCCCCCCACCATCATAGACGAACGAAAATCCGAGCTCATCGTGCAGCCACGGGCATCACGGCGGCCTTCGGAACATCGATCGGGAGGAGGACCGCAGGCGTGGCAATACCCGGGCCAGTCACTTCGCCCCGTGGAGGAAGGCGACAAGATCGGCGAGATCCTGCGCCGAGAGGAGCTTGTCGTAGCCCTGCGGCATGATCGACGTCCGACCCGGCTCGATCGATTCGACCTCCTCGCGCGGCACCCGCTCGACGACGGTGGCGCTCGTCTGGACGGCGAGCGCCCCGCCGGCCTCCTCGCGAACCACCCCTTGGAACGACCGGCCGTCTTCGGTGACAACGATCGACGGCTCATAGCTGCGGACGAAGCTCGCGCTTGGCCGCACGATCGCCTCGAGGAGATCCCGCGGCGTGCGGATGGCGCCGATGTGGGAGAGATCGGGGCCGATCTTGCCACCGACATAGGCCATCGCGTGGCAGGAGGTGCAAGAGCCTGTCTTCCCCGCGAAGACGGCGTGCCCCCGGACGGGATCTCCCTCCGGAAGCGCCGCGAGGAGCTTTTCAAAAGCCTCGCGTTCCGAGGCAACGAGCGCGTCGGTCTTGGCAAGCAATTCAGCGCCGAGCGCGGCCGATTCCTCGGGCAGTCCATTCACCGCAGCCTCGAGAAGATCCCGGCGCACGAAGCCGGCCGCCTCGCCGCGGCCGAGCCCATCGACCGCCCTGACGAGCGGCTCCCCCCCCTCCTTCACGAGCCCCGGGAGGAGGAGCGTTGCCTCTTGAGCTCCGAGCTTCGCGAACGCGTCGCCGACACGGAGCCGGGCCCGCTCCGGTAGCGTAGCCGACGCGAGAATCGTGGCCGCGGCATTCCGGTCGACGGGCGACTCGCCGAGGGTGGCGATGAGGAGCAGACGGCCGACGACGACATCGGGCAGCTCTCCCGTCGCCTCCCCGAGGAGTCCGAGGGCCTGGAGGATCGACCGAGGTGCGAGCGTGCCCGCCGCCTCGATCTGAAAAGCCAATGGCCGGAAGACAGCCCGTGCCTCTTTCGAAAGTGGCAGGCCGGCGAGGACGGCGATCGCCTCCCCTGACTCGGCGGCAGCAGGCGAATCGCGTTCAGAGGGGCTTGCCGCCAGATGGGCGAGAACGCCGACCCACGACGGTGGCGTAGCCGTCGGATGGGCCGCACGCATCGCGTCGAGGGCCGCGGCGCGGATCGCCGGTTCGTCGTCATCGATCGCGGCGGCAACAGCGCCGGCCACGGCCGGATTAGCGGCCAGCGGCGCACGGAGCGCCGCGATCGCCGCCCGATCTGTGGCGTCCGCCGTCGTCATCTGCCGGAGGAGCGCCGGCACCTTGTCGGCGAGGGCTGCCGACCAGTCGGGATGACGGCCCGCGACCCACCAGGCCGCCTCGCGGACGCTTGTGTCACCGGCAGCGCACAGCGGAATGACGTCCTCCTGCGACAGCGCCGGCTCTGACAACCGGTCGGCCATCTGGTCGAGGGCCAAGAGCGCCGCGCGCTTCGCGGCTGGCGTACCCGCCGCGACCGCCGTGCGGAGCGGATCGGGCGCGGCGGTCTCGATCAAAGCGTAGGTGATCGAGTGGTCGAGGGCCCGGTCGTCGGCCCGGTCGGTCGCGGCCAGAAGCGAGGCACATGCCTCCGCCAGACCGAGACGGCCAAGGGCTTCGGCTGCAGCGCGGGCCACAGGCGCTGCGTCATTGACGACGATGTTCCCCAGCAGGTCGAGCGCCGCGGCGTCGCGATGGAGGCCTGCCACATGGCAGGCGGTCTGGCGGACACCGGCGTCCGGATCGCCGAGGCCGGCGCGAACCACGCGACGGGCTTCATCGCCGTCGATTCGGGCCAGTGTCCAGAGAGCCTGCTGGCGGACGGCGGGGGTCACCGATCGAGTGAGTACGCCATCCACAGCCGGCACCGCGGCGGCCCCGATCCGGGCGAGGGCGTCGGTGGCCCGAGCGACGACGGCGGGGCGGGGATCGGCGAGGAGCGCGGCGAGGTCGGCGGGCGTCATCCCCTTCCAGTCGAGGCTCAGGCCGCGCGGATCGGCGATCGGCATCGTGCCATCGCGTCGCACCCGATAGATCGCACCGAGCACGGCCGGCTTCTCGAGCTGCGAGGTCGGGCAGCAGAGCTTGTACCAGCCGCCGGTATCGACGACGAGGAGCGAGCCGTCGGCATCCTCGATCACGTCGGTGGGATGGAAATCGACCCAGTCGGCTTGGAGGAAGGGATTCGTCTCGGGGGTGAACGTGGCGCCGGCCGGGGAGAGTTCGGTGCAAAACACCGTCCGCAGGTTGAACGACGTCGTGAACAGGTTGCCGGCAAGCGCCTCGCCATGGCCGACGCCGGAGTGGCGGTGGAGGCCACACGGAGCAGCGGGGCCGAGATGGGCAAGCGCCGGCAGCAGAGGGCCGGTGCGGGCATGGCCGTCGAGGACGCCATGGTCCTTCCCGTAAACGCCGCCGTAGAGGGCATGGATCAGCCCGTCGCGCTCACCGCCGCCAGGGTGGACAAGGAACGTGCACGACATGATCCGTTCCCCTTCCGGCGTGAAGACGACGTCGACGGGGTTGTCCATCCCGCCGGTGAGCACCGGCTCGAGTTCGCTCGTATCGTCGCGGGCGCGGAAGATGTGGCTGGCTCGGGTCGTCCAGCCGGGGCGGCCGGGGAGGTCGTATGTCTGCTCGGCAAAGGCCCCCTTGCACCAATAGATCCGGCCATCGCGGCCGAGGTAGGGGCCGTGGAGATCGTTGGCACAGCCGGTGAGGGTCTGGGCGTCAAACCACACCTCGCGCGATTCGGCGACGCCGTCATCGTCGGCATCGGTGAACTTCCAGATCTCCGGCGGCGCGGTGACATAGAGCGAGCCGCGGTACCAGAGCGAACCCTCCGGCATCATCAGCCCCTCGGCGTAGACCGTGCGGCGGTCGAACCTGCCGTCGCCGTCGCTGTCGACCAGGCGGAGAACACGATGCGTGGGGTTTTTCACCTGCTCGGCGACGGCGATGTTCGTGCCGCTCGACTCGGTGACATAGAGCCGGCCACGCTCGTCAAAATCGATCGTGACCGGGCGCTCCACGAGCGGCGGCGCCGCGGCAACGTCGATCGTGTAGCCGTCGGGGACGGTGATCGCGCCGGCGTCGACGTGGAACTCAGCGGCGTAGCCGCTGGCGAAGGCCATCAGTACCGCGGCGACAACAAGCAGGCACCTGCGAAACGGCGTCATGGCAGCGAGTCCCCGGAGTGGCCTTCGGCGCCGCGGTCTTGTCGGCGTCCCGTCGCCGACAATGTACCAGCGTGGATGACTCTTTCGGACCGTCGGCAGGATGCAGTCCCCCGATCAAGAACCGAGACGCCCCCTCCGCCGTCGGCCACAACGAGGCCGACACGCTGCGGCGTGCACACCGCAGGAAGCTCAAGATCACCAGGAGCCGCTGGCACCGCCGCCGGAGGAGTGGCCGCCGGAGGTGGAACTCGAGAATCCACCGCTGGAGGACGAGAAGCCGCCGGAACTCGAACCGCTCGACCAATCAACGGATGAACTGGTCGGCTCGGGGAGACGGGGAATGGTCCGTTCACTCGTCTTCTCCCAGCCGCAGTGAAGACAGCGCTCGTCGATCCGTTCGAGTCCTTCGCTGGCTCGTGTGGGGGCGCGGAGGCGGGAGATCGTATGCGACTTGGTGACGGCCCGACAGCGGGGGCATTTGGCATAGCGGGTGAACAGGGCTCCCCACCGCACTTTTTCCACCCCGGGGCAGACTGGGCAGGTCCAGATGTCGTAGTCGACGCTACCGAGATGCTCCTCGAGCCGTTCGCCACGCTCGAGCCGGGTGTCGTCCTCCCCTTCGGCCAGCAGGATCATCGCGGTGCCACAATGCGGGCAGCCACGACGACGGTAACGGTAGAGCGACCGAAACACCGCGATCCCCCCGGCGCCGGCGGCGGCCCCGCCGCCGAGGAGAATCATCATCCCAACCGGATCGCTCGTCGTCTCCGGCTCGCGTTGGAATCGAGTGGGGGGGATCCAAGGCTGGGCCGGGGCGATCGGCTCGGGGCGGAAGACATCCTCGGTCGGGACAGGAATCGGAGTGGCCGGTGAGGATGGCTCGAGCAGCGGCTCGAGGATCGGCTCAGGACGCTTCTCAACGAGCTCCGCGGCAGTGGCCGCGGGCACGGGGGCGACATCGGCGGCCGCGGGCTGCTCCGCCGAGACACCGACGATGTCGGTGACGGCGCGCGTGGCGCCATCGAGGATGGCCCGGCCGGGGCGACCGGCACGGAAATGGGGGACCATCACCTGATCCATGATCCTCTGGCTGGCAGAGCGCTGGCCGGGAGAATCGAGGCCGTCGCCGAGGATGATCTCGCTCTTCCTGTCTGCGAGGGCGACGAAGAGAAGGAGGCCGTCGTTACGGACCCCATCGCCGAGTTGCCAGCGGTTGAACAGGTCGGTGGCAAAGCGGCGGTGGGACTCGCCGGCCGTGGTCGGGATGACGACGACCATCATGTCGGCCTTCGTCGTCTCCTGGATCGACCGGGCGAGCCGTTCAATCTCCGCTGAATCGGCGGCGGAGAGCGTGCCGGTCTCGTCAATGACGCGGGCCTGCGGGCGCGGTCCGGTGACGATCCCCGGCACCTGAGCCCACCCGCTGTCCGAAAGCATGAGCGACACGACGATCGCGACGAACGTGGCAAGCAGGCGCATGGCGGCCTCACGCTCCGGACGAGGACAGCGAACTCGAAATCAGGGGTTTGCCGGCAAGTCGAAATCACCGGTGCGATCGCGCCACACGCAGTGGATGTGGTTGGCGGGATTCCCCTCGGCGTCGGGCTGAACGTTGCAGAACTCGATCACGAACGACGGGCCTTCGACGAGGTAGTAGTGGCCAATGCCCGGCTCGGTGGCGCCGGCCCAGGCGAAGTGGATCGCGTTCCAGCCGCCGTCGGCCTTCTCGATGAGCATCAGGCGTTCCTTGGAAACCTCGTCGGCCATCGCGCTGCAGTACGTCTCGATGATCCGGCGGAGGAGGGCCTGCTGCTCGGGCTTGAGCTCCGCGGCGGGAATCCCCTTGGCCGGCTCCTTCGGTGACTGTGTCTCGCCGGCGGCACGGATGTCCTTGGGGCACTCAGGGGCGATGATCCCCTTCGCCTTCTGCGTGGCATCGAGGGAGCGGACGAGATCGAAGGCGAGTTGCTCTTCGGCGCCAAGGACGCGGAAGCCGGGCTCGGGGAGGCCGGCGAATCGGGCGCGGACCTCAGCAGGATTGGCTCCGAAGAACTGCGGCGTGCTATCGACGACCTGCCCGTCACGGACGACAAAGTTGAGCGAGAGGTGATGCCCTTCGACGGACAGGCCCCAGGTTCCCTTCTCGGCCGGGGTGCCGAAGATCGTGAAGAAGTAGCGATCGGCATCGCGGATGTTCTTGGCGTTCGAGCCTTCCTGAAGGCGAAGCATCTCGTCGAGCTGCATGATCGACCGCGACTTGTCGTAGCCGGCCTGGGAGACGGCGGCGCGAAGGAGATCGAAGGCCCCCTGCTGCTGCGACGGCACCATCTCGCGGAGCGGCAGCCCCTTGCGCTCGAACTTCGGGATGAAGTGCCAGCCGACGCGACCGGCATCCTCCCAGGGCTTGAGGACGCGGGCCTTCTGTTCGGGGGCGAGCGTGGCGAGCCAGACGTTGGCTGCCTGCACCATGGCGCCGCCGGCGGGGACGCCCGCGCGGGCGTGAGTCGAAGTCAGGCCTGCGGCGACGATCGCGACGAGAGTCAGGAGCGGGGCTGCAAGGCAGTGAACGGGGCGGAAGGTCATCGACGGCTCCGGGGCGGTATCGAGGATCGGCATGGGACAAGCCGGGCGCGGCTATCGGCTCGCACGAGCCCCCCGTCCCGGCCCATGAAAATACCCGCCCGCAGCGGCCACCGACACCCCCGTCCCGCCGGGGCGTCACTCGTGCCGGTTCGGGTCGCGGTCGTGGTGGGCCTGGTCGACGTGGACATGGACCTCGGGGTGGAGGGCGAAATACCGCTCCCACGCCTCGTCGGAGATCCCGGCACCGTCGAGGTAGAGATTCCAGAGGCCGTCGTAGCGGGCAATCCCCTCGAGCCCCGCATCACCGAGCGGCACATCGATGAGGTGGAGCGAGCGGAGGGCAGGGAACTGGAGGAGCGTCATCCCTAGTTCAACGCCCCCCTTCCCCTCGGGGCAGAGCGCCGGGCTTCCCAGCCGGAGATTTTTGAGCCTCGGCAATTCGGCGAGCGCCGCCAGGCCCGCAAGCGTGCAGCGGGCCTGGGGGAGATTGATGTCGCGGAGCGTGTGACAGGCGGCAAGGTGCTTGAAGCCGTCGTCGCCAAGGGGCGATTCCCGAAGCACGAGTCGCTCCAGCCGCGGCAGGCGCGACAGCACGATTGCCTTCGCATCGTCCGCCACTCCCTCCTGGAGATCGAGATGCGAAAGTGCCTCGAGGCCAGCGATCTCCTCCCACTCTTCCTCCGTGAGCGCCCGATCGGCGACCCGGATCCGTGCCGAAGTCCCGGCCCGGACCGCCGCTGCCTGCTCGGCGAAGGTGGGCTCGGCGGCGGGCAGTGGGAGAGTGGCGAACAACAGCAACGCCATGGTCGCCAGGATTGCACAGCGAGTGCCGGGGACGATGTCGGTGTTGGATGCGGCGAGCCGCACGATTCGGTCGGGCATGGAGCACCTCACGCAGGACGGTCTGCCGTGCAGAGAGAGCCTCGTTCCAATCCAGGCTCCTCGGGGAGGGAATCACCGACCGCGTTGATGCCCCACCTGGGCGACGACCGTCGCATCCTGTGTGGGGCACTCTACCCGCGGCCCGCTACCCCCGCATCATTCCCATCCCACCTGACTGTCAGGCTCGTGCTGCCCCCCCTCTTCATGGTGCACAGACTCTACCGGTCGTAACGGTTTTGAGCGTTGTTTCGGTCGTAAAACGCCGAGATTATGGAAGCCGTCGATCCCGAACGACGTAGTCGAGAGCCCATCAGCCAGTCTTCCCCACTTCCGGCACCTCCCCGCTCCGATGCGACGCCCGATCCCACGCATCACTCTGCTCCTGATGAGCCTCTGCCTGGCATGGCAGGTGGAGGCCGTCGTCGCCCAGACCCCTGCGCCGATGGCCCCCGTGGCCCCACCGCGGACATTGTGGAGTTGGCTCGGAGTCCCGCAGTATCCTGCCTACAGCGCCTCGAGCCGGCTCGGCAACTCTTTCAACAGCAGCGGCAATTATCCCGGCGCGGAGGCCACCCCACGACTTCTCCCGATCACCGCCCCACAAAACCTTCAGTCGCAGAACCCGGCGATCAAGGCGGCGGCCGAGATCAAGATGGAGAACGACATGGCGGCGCAAAAGATCAAGGCCATCAAATACCTGGGGACCGTGGGCTGCGGTCCCTGCGCCGAGGGTGCTGCCGAGGCACTCCTCGCGGCCCTCGATGACTGCACGGAAGCGGTTCGATACGAGGCCGTCAAGGCGATCCTCAAGACGGCGAGTTGTCAGGCCGACCGCTGTGCAAAACGCCGAGTCCGTTCTCTGAAAACCTGCCACGAGGCGTTCGAGGATGCGAAGGCCGCGCACCTGAACAGGTTTGCGATGTTCAAGAAACGCCTCCACGGGAAGGCTCCCCCGAACGGAGAGACGGCCAAGTCAAAGCGCCGCGGTTATGGCGATGACTGCCTCCCTCCCGATTGCGACCGGAATGCGTGCGGGTGCGGAGAGCATGGATGCTGCAACAGCGACACCCTCAACAAACTTTCCTCGATCGTCTACGAGCGCGATGACCGCGGATGCTACAAGGAGCCGAGCGCACGCGTGCGGGCCATGG
>CAJAYZ010000551.1 GCA_903949225.1 uncultured Planctomycetaceae bacterium | reverse complement strand
TGGCTGAGGAGGCGAGGATCGCCGTCCGCGGCAGCCATCTCACCCTCGGCAGGCGGGTGAACCGCGGAGTCCCTGTCGTGCTCGAGATCGACAAGGCGCTTGCGGCGCCGCCAGCGGGTAGCGGGCGGAAGGAATTGGCGGCGTGGCTCACTGATCCCCGTCATCCGCTCACGGCACGGGTGTTTGTCAACCGGCTGTGGCGCTGGCACTTTGGCAGGGGGATCGTCCCCACGACCGACAACTTCGGGTTCCAGGGGGAGAAGCCGACCAATCAGGCGCTCCTCGATTGGCTGGCGGTGGAGTTTGTCGAATCGGGCTGGTCGGTGAAGGCCATGCACCGGCTCATCCTCCGCTCGCGCACCTGGCGGTTGGCCAGTGATCCGGCGGCCTGTGCGACGAGGAGTCGGGCCGAGGAGGTCGATGCCACCAACGTGCTCCATTGGCGCGGCGATGTCCGTCGGCTCGAGGCGGAGAGCGTCCGCGATGCCACGCTCGCGGTTTCGGGGCTTCTCGACCCGACGATGGGGGGCTCGATGCTCCATGTCGCCAACCGGGCCTTCCTCTTCGACCACACCTCGATCGACGGCACGAAGTACGACTCGCCGCGGCGGAGCATCTACCTGCCGGTGATCCGCAACCACCTCTACGACGCCTTCTGGCTCTTCGACTGCACCGACGGTGCCGTCCCCAACGGCAACCGGGGGACGTCGACGGTCGCCTCGCAAGCGCTCTATCTCCTCAACAGCGAGTTTGAGCTCGGCTGTGCCGAGGCGCTCGCCAGGGGGATTGTGGCCGCGGCGCCGGCCGATGCCAGCCTGCGCCCCACGATCCTCTATCGCCGTGTGTGCGGCAGGATGCCGACGGAGAAAGAGGGACGGCTCGTCACCGAGGCTGTGCGCGACCTCGAGGGGGCGCTCGCGGCCGATGGCGTGGCGGAGGGAGACCGAGCGCTTCGGGCCTGGACGGCGGTCGCCCAGGCGCTCCTCGCCGGCAACGAGTTTTTGTTCGTGCGCTGACTCCCCCATCGGCGCTAAAAGGATCCCGACGACGATGTTCCCCATCGACACCCACTCCCGCGACTGTTGCCCGGCGATGAGCCGTCGGGGGATGCTTCGCGCTGGTGGGGCCGGGTTTGGTTGGCTTGCCGCGCAGGCGCTCCTCGCCGGCGAATCGGCCGGAGCCCTCGCTCCTGCGGACGCCCCTTATCGGGTACCGGCGCGGGCCAAGCGGGTGATCTTCATGTTCATGAAGGGGGGGCCGTCGCAGGTCGACACCTTCGACTACAAGCCGAAGCTCCAAGCCGACGACGGCAAGGAACTGCCGTTCGAGAAGCCGCGCGTCCAGTTCGCCCCGACCGGCAATCTTCTCGGGTCGCCGTGGAAGTTCCGCCAATATGGCCAGAGCGGAATCCATGTCAGCGAGCTTTTCCCCCATGTCGCCCGGCATGTCGACGACATCTGCTTCCTCAACTCCTGCCACGGCACCAACTCCGCCCATGGCGGCGCCGTCCTCAAGCTCCACACCGGCAGCGACACGTTCGTGCGGCCGGGGATGGGCGCCTGGGTGAACTATGGCCTGGGCACCGACAACGACAACCTCCCCGGCTTCCTCACGATCTGCCCGACGCTTGCCCACGGGGGACTCAACAACTGGAACTCCGCGTTCCTCCCGGCGGAATACCAGGGAGTGCCGCTGGGGGTGGCGAGCCGCCCGGCGACCGAAGCCCGAGTAAAGTACATGGGCAATCCGCGCTGGAGCGCAGCAGTGCAGCGCCGGCAACTCGATCTCCTCTCGTCGCTCGACGGGGCAGCAGGCCTTCCGTCCGACGGCCAACTCGATGCCCGGCTCAAGTCGTTCGAGCTCGCCTTCCGGATGCAGGCGGAGATGCCAGGGCTTCAGGATCTCTCCGGGGAGACTCCGGAGACGCTCGCGCTCTATGGGATCGACGAGGCGCGGACGGAGAACTTCGGCCGGCAGTGCCTGATGGCGAGGCGCTTTGCCGAGGCCGGCGTGCGGTTTGTCCAAGTGACGCATAGCGACGGAAAAGTGCAGTGGGACCAGCATGGCGACCTCCTCGCCGGCCACACCGAGAAGGCTTCCGAGGTCGACAAACCGATCGCGGGGTTGCTCTCGGATCTCAAGCGCCGCGGCCTTCTCGACGACACGCTCGTCGTCTGGGGAGGGGAGTTCGGCCGCACGCCGGTGGCGCAGGGCAAGGATGGCCGCGACCACAACCCCGACGGCTACACGATGTGGATGGCCGGCGGCGGCGTGAAGGGGGGACAGCGCTACGGGGCTACCGACGAGTATGGCTACTACGCCGTCGAGAATCGGATGCACATCCACGACGTTCATGCCACGATGCTCTGGCTCTTGGGGATCGACCACCTCAAGCTCACCTACCGGCATGCCGGCCGTGACTTCCGCCTCACCGATGTGGCCGGCCACGTCCACGACGGGGTCTTGGCTTAGATGGGAATCATCTGCCGGGTGGCGATCGTTCTTCTTCTGGCAACCGCTTGTTGCCTCGAGCCGCGTGGCACATCCGCCGCCGAGACCCCGAGCTTCGTCAACGACGTCGAGCCGGTGCTGACGCGCTTCGGCTGCAACTCCGGCGGCTGCCATGGCAAGCTCGCCGGTCAAAACGGCTTCCGGCTGTCGCTGCGTGGCTACGCCCCGGAGGCCGATCATGCGGCGCTTGCCACCGAGGAATACGGCCGGCGGATCGGGGGGCTCGATCCGGCCGAGAGCCTTCTCCTTCTCAAAGCCACCGGTGGACTGCCGCACGGCGGCGGACGGCTTTTTTCAATCGACAGTGCCGCGGCGCGGACGCTGGTCGATTGGATCGCCGCCGGGGCGCCAGGCCCTGTCGCCGACGAGCGGCGCGTCGTGGCTGTCAGCGTGTCGCCAAAGGAGATCGTGCTCGCTCCTGGCGACGTGAGGCAACTTGTGGTCAGGGCCACCTGGAGCGACGGCGCCGAGAAGGAGGTGACGGCTCTTGCCCGTTTCCATTCCAACGACGCCGCCTATGCGACGGTCTCTGCCGAGGGTGTTGTGCGCGGGGAGCAGCATGGGGAGGTGGCGGTCGTCGTCTCCTATGCTGGCCTCGTCGACACCGTCGTGATCTCGAGCCCGTTTCCGCAGGAGGTGGCGGCGGAGCGGTTTGCTGCCCGCCGCAACCTTGTCGACGACCACGTGATGGAGAAGCTGCGGGCCCTGCACATCCCCCCGGCGGATGATTGCGACGACGCCACATTCTTGAGGCGCCTGATGCTCGACCTCGTCGGCACGCTCCCTGATCCGGAGGAGGTGCGGGCCTTTCTTGCCGACACCTCCCCCGACAAGCGGGCGCTGCTCGTGGAAAGGCTGTTTGAACGACCGGAGTTCACCGACTTCTGGACGCTCCAGCTCTCCGATCTGCTCCAAAATCGGAAGGAGCGGGATCACGATGTCCGTGGGGTGAAGGGGGTGCGGTCGTTCCACGCTTGGCTGCGTGGTCAGGTGGCGGCCAACCGACCCTGGAACGACCTGGTGCGCGACGTGCTCACGGCCCGCGATGCTTCGCCTGCGGTGGGGTGGTGGATCGTCACGGTCGGCGAGAAGCAAGCGGTCGAATCGGAGGCCGCCGACTCCGCCGCCCAGGCGTTCCTCGGGGTGCGGATCGGCTGTGCCCGCTGCCACAATCATCCGCTCGAGAAATACACCCAGGACGACTACTACCACTTCACTGCCTTCTTCTCCCGCGTGGCCCTCGATCGCCGGCCGCCGGCCGAAGGGGCGACGCTCCTCCTTGTCGGATCGCGTCAGCAGCGCGACCTCGAGCGGCAGAAGGCGGGGGCGGAGCAGGAACTGGCGAAGCTCGAGGCGCCGACCGGTGACGGGGGACAGCCTGCCGATCCGTCTCAGCCTGCCGATCCAGCCCAGATCGAGGCCAAGCAGAAGCAGATCGCGCAGCTCGGCGGCGAGATCGAGAAGGCCAGGATCGCACCGGTGACGGCCACGCAGCCGCGGACGGGACGGCAGTTGCCGCCGCAGGGGCTCGATCGGCGTGTCGCGAAGATCGTCGACGGCGCCGACCCGCGTGAGCGCCTTGCCGAGTGGGTGATCTCCCCCGACAACCCCGCCTTCGCGGCGGCGATCGTCAACCGCCTCTGGAAGCATTTCTTTGCCGTCGGGCTCGTCGAGCCGGTCGACGATCTCCGCGCCACAAACCCCCCCAGCAACGCGCCACTCCTCGAGGCCCTGGCGGGGGAGTTTGTCCGCTCCGGTCACGATCTCCGCCATGTCATGAGGCTGATGGTCAACTCGCGCACCTACCAGCTCGCCTCCGACACCACCGCGGAAAGCGCCAACGACCGCCGCTTCCATTCCCACTACTACCCCCGCCGTCTCCCCGCCGAAGTCCTCGCCGACGCGATCGCCAAGGCGACGGCGGTCCCCGATGCGTTCGCCGGGGCGCCTGAGGGGACGCGGGCGATCCAGCTTCCGGGCCCGCAGGCCGACTCCTACTTCCTCACCACGTTCGGCCGCTCCGATCGGGTGACCGCCTGTGCCTGCGAACGCTCGGGCGATGTCACGCTCCCGCAACTCCTCCATCTCCAGAATAGCGACACGATTCTCGGGAAGATCCGTCGCGAGGACGGCACCCTGGCACGACTTCTCACGGCCACGGCAGCCGGTCCAGCCGGTCCAGCAGCCGATCCGCTCGTCGAGGGGCTGTTCCTCGCAACGGTGAGCCGGCTGCCACAGCCAGCGGAGCGGGCGGCAGTCGATGCGGCGCTGTCCGGGGCCGATCGGGCGGAAGGGGCTTGCGACCTGCTCTGGGCGCTGCTCAATGCCAAAGAGTTCACGTTCAACCATTGATTGGGAATTGATTGGGGGGCGGCTCGGGCCGCCACAAGAGCCACGATGTACGACATCACCACCGGCAGATCGGCATCCCCCGCTAACTTTTCCCGGCGCAGTTTTCTCCGCGTCGGGGGGCTCGCGCCGCTCGGGCTTTCGTTGCCCGAGCTCCTCGCTGCCGAGGCAGCGGGAGGGCCACCGGCCCGCGCCCGGTCGGTGATTCTCGTCTTCCTCGGCGGCGGACTTTCGCACCACGACTCCTTCGACCCCAAGCCCGACGCGGCGGAGGAGGTGCGGGGCAAGTACGGCACGATTACCACGAGCCTGCCGGGGGTGCGGATCGCCGAGATCCTCCCGAGGATGGCCCAGACGCTGTCGTCGGTATGTCTGGTGCGCAGCGGTGCCCATACCAACGACCACCACGAAACTGCCACCAATTGGGTCCTCTCGGGCCGATTCGGCACGCCGTTTGGCGACTGGCCCGCGATCGGCGCCGTCGCCGCCCACGAATGTGGCTTCGGCGGTGAGCTGCCGCCGTACGTCGCCATCCCGCGCAATCCCTCCTTCACCTGGGAGCTGGGCAAAAGCGCCTTCCTCGGGGGGCGTTACGAGTCGTTCAAGGCAGGAGATCCCAACGACGCCAACTACCGCGTCCGCGATCTCCTTCCTTCAGAGGCACTGCCGCAGGTCCGGCTCGATCGCCGGCAGTCGCTCCTCGCCGCCGTCGACCGCCTCGCCGCGCGCGTCGAAGGGAACGACGCCATCCGGTCGTACGACGAATACCGGGCCCGGGCGACATCGATGGTGCTTTCGTCGCGGGCCCGCGAGGCGTTTTCCATCGAGAACGAGCCCGATGCAGTCCGCGACCGCTACGGGCGCAATACGTTCGGCCAGAGTTGCCTCCTGGCCCGGCGGCTCGTTGAGTCGGGCGTGCGCTTCGCCACCGTCAATTACGGCGGCTGGGACCATCACGCGAAGATCTTCGAGGGGCTCGACAAGAAGCTCCCCGAGTTTGATCTCGGCTTCTCGGCGCTCGTGGATGATCTGAAGCAACGCGGCCTCCTCGAGGAGACGCTCCTCGTCTGCATGGGGGAGTTTGGCCGGACGCCGAAGATCAACAAGGATGCCGGCCGCGACCACTGGGGCCCGGCCGCCTCGCTGATCTTTGCCGGCGCCGGCGTGAAGGCGGGGACGGTGATCGGGGCCACCGACCGCGACGGCGGCCAGGTGGTCGAGAAAGCGGTCTCTCCGGCCGACGTCGCCTTTACGATTCTTTCTTCCCTCGGCATCGATCCGCGGAAGCACCTCTCCACCGCCGATGGCCGGCCGGTCGAGATCCTCGACGCCGGCCGTCCCATCCCCGACCTTTTTGGAGTCTGACGACCGTGGCGCGCTTGTGGTGGGCTCGGCTCCCGGTGGTCGCCCCGCAGGGCTGGGCGGGGCTATGTGGGGGGACGCTTGTGGCAGTCATGGTAGTCATGACATTCATGGCGTGCCTGGAATTTGCCCCGGCGCTCCGGGCCGAAGAAGCGCCTAAGCCGCCGCAGTCGCTGTTCACCGTGCCGCTGAGCGTTGTCGTCGGCGAACCGGTGAAGGTCAGGGCCCGGGGACTGCGCCTCGAGGGGGTGACGGAAGTGCGGTCGATGACGGCCGGCATCACCACCTCGCTTCTCTCCCAGGGGAAGGTGGGCCTCCCCAATGGTGTCCCGGCTGAGAAGGCCGGCGACACGCAGGTCGAGTTCGAGGTTCATTTCACCGCCGATCTCCCCGTCCCCCCTCCGACCGAGATGGCGTTGTTGCTTGTCGCTCCCCATGGCGAGACGCCGCTCCGCCTGCCGCTTCTCGCGCCGGAGCGGGGAGTCCTCGAGGTAGAGCCGAATCCCGGCTTCGACAAGGCACAAGTTCTCTCGCTGCCGAAAGGAGCGCCGCTCTCGATCCTCGGGTCGATCGAGCGGCCGCAGGATGTCGACGTTTTTCAGATTGCGGCCGAGGCCGGGGGACGCCTTCGGGTCTCCATCGCGGCACATTCCCTCGGCTCGCTGCTCGATCCGCTCCTTACGCTCCACGATTCGAAAGGCGCCCTGATCGCCACGGCTGACGATGACGAAGGTTCGCGAGATCCGCAGCTCGACACCACCGTGCCACGGACAGGCCCGATCTATCTCGTCGTCCAGGATGCCAACGACGCCGGCAGCGAAGCCCATCCCTACCGGGTGACCGTCGAGTCGTCGGCCCCGGTCGAGCCGGTGGCTGCGGTGAGCTTCGTCCGCGACATCGCCCCGATCCTCCAGCGGCACTGTGTCGCCTGTCATGGCGAAGACAAGGCCGAAGGAGCATGGCGGGCCGACTCGCTCGCCGCCCTGACACAGGCGGGTGCGTCTGGAGCCGAAAGTTTTCTGGCGGGGAATCGGGGCGCGAGCGAGGCTTTCGTCCGCATCACCTCCACCGATGCAGACCTGCGGATGCCACTCGACGGCGCGCCTCTTTCCAACCTGGAAAGCGACGCGATCGCGCGTTGGATCGACGCCGGCCTGCCCTTTGATGGGATCTCGGCCGACGCGTTGTTCGTCGACCAAATCCCGCCGCCGGTCCATCCTGCAGCGCCTTCCTCCTATGCGACGCTGCCACCGGTGACAGCGCTTGCCTTCACCCCCTCTGGCGAACTCCTCGTCGGCGGTTGGCGCGAGGTTCTCGTGATCGACCCGGCCAGCGGCGGCGTGCGCGGCCGGATCGGCAACCTGCCGGAGCGCTCGAGCCGAATCGTGCTCCACCCTGCCGGCGACCGCTTCGCCGTGGCAGGCGGGGTGCCCGGCAGGCTCGGGGAGGTGCGGCTGTTCACGCTCTCAGGCGACCTGCTTCGCGTCCTCGCCCCCGGGGCCGACATCGTCCATGACGTCGCGTGGAGTCCCGGAGGAGACAGGATCGCCGTCGCCTCGTCTGATGCGACGGTGCGGATCTTCGATGCCGAGCGTGGGAGCCTCGTCCGCACGATTCCCGGCCACCGCGACTGGGTGCTTGCCGTCACCTGGAGCCCCGATGGGAGCCGGATCGCCACCGGCAGCCGCGACCGGACGGCCAAGGTTTTTGAGAGTTCAAGCGGGGCACTCCTAACCACCTACGGCCGGCACGATGCGCCGGTCCGCGGCATCATTTTTCACCCTGAGGGCGAGGAGATGATCTCGGCGAGTGATGCCCAGAAGTGGGATCGCTGGAAGATCGCCGCAGCGGCCCATCTCCGCGACACCCATCTCGGCGGTGAGGTGTTTCAGTTGGTTGCGGCAGGGGAGTTCTTCGTGGCGCCGTCAGCCACTGGGAAGGTCCACCTCTTCAAGCTGCAGGATGGGGAGAAGGTGCGCGAGTACGACTCCGGGACCGGGCGGCGGGTGATCTCCGTGGCGGCAAGCGCGCCAGCCGATCTCGTCGCCGCCGGCACGCAGGACGGCCGGGTCGTCGTCTGGAAGCTCTCCACGGCTGAGCGAGTGGCGGAGTTTCCGCTGAAGCCGTGACGTCGCTGGTGGAAAGGGCTCACGCCAGTCCGTCGAAGAACACGCGCCGCGCCGTGTTCCTGAGGATGTCGAGCCGCTCCTCGCGCGAGAGGAAGTCGAGCCTGTCGCGGACGAGCGCGAGCGACGCCTCATAGGAATGCGCTTCGCCCGCCGGGCCCTGGTCGAGCTGGTAGGGGCAGTCGGTGGCCCACATCAGCCGCTTCGCGCCGTAGGCGTCGCGGAGACGGCGCATCATCGGTGCAAGGTCGTCGTAGGGGGGCTTCTTCGCGCCGAGGGCATAGAAGGCCGACAGCTTCACGTTCACTTCCGCATAGTCGGCAAGCTTCAGGAGCCGCTCCATGTCGGCCTTGGCCTCGGGGCTCTCGAGCCCTCCCTTCATTCCCAGCCTGGCGAAGTGGTCTATGACGACCGGTGTCTTGGGAGAGCGCGCCACCTGCGCGGCGATCGCCGGCAAGGCGTCGGGATCGGCGAGGAGGCACATGGCGAGGTTTTCATCGGCACCGCACTCCCACATCGCCTGCATGCCGGCTGAGTCGGCCCACGCTTGTGCATTCTTCCGGTTGGCATAGAGGCGAAAGCCGCGGACGCCGCGCTCGTTGAGGGCCCGCATCTCGGCGGCGACGCCCGGCTTGTCGTGATCGACGATTCCCACGCCGGCAAAGGCCGCCGGATGACGGTGGATGCAATCGAGCATGTAGGAATTGTCGAAGCCGTAGAAGCTCATCTGGATGAGGACGACCCGCGACACTCCGTGCGGCCGGCAGGTGGCCAGCAGCTCCTCGGCGGTGAAGCTCGCCGGCTGCATGTCGGCCTTCGTGAACTCAGCTGCAATCGGCCAGGCGGCCGTGTCGGGGGTCCAGACATGGACGTGGGCGTCGACCAAGTCGGTGAAGTCATTGTCGGCGGCGACGGCTGACGGCACGCCGGGACCCGCCAGTCCGGCCCCGAGGCTGACGGCGGTCGTTGCCAGAAAAGCACGTCTTGAAACGTCGGTCATGTCGCGGTCTCCCTCGTGGCTGTCAGCCTGCCGTCACTCGTAGCGCCTGGAAAACTCCCGGTAAAAATCCGCTGCCTGCTCGACCTGACTGATGTCGACATATTCGACGGCGCCGTGCGCCTGATCGATGCTCCCCGGGCCGAACACGATGCAGTCGAGGCCGTGCCGCGAAAGCTTGCTGGCGTCGCTGCCATAGGGGACGCCGGCCGGTTCACCGTCGAGCCCGAGATCGCGGGCCACGTCCGAGGCGAGTGTTGTCGCGCGGGCGTCGGCCGGCGTCTCGAGCGCCTCGTCGACGAGGAAGGGCGGGATCATCTCGGCCCGCACCGTCGGATCGTCAGAAGCCATCCGGTCGAGGATCGCCTGGTAGGTGGCGAGGACGTCGGCCGTGCGTTCACCGGGGAGAAGTCGGCGGTCGATCTGGAGGGCGCAGCGGTCGGGGACGAAGTTCACCTGCACGCCACCGCCGATGAGGCCGACGTTGCCGGTGGCCGGGCCGAGGAGCGGATGGGGGCGGGAGGCCAGGGCGGCGTGGAGGAGGTCGACTTCACGGATGAACGTGGCGGCGTGGCTGATGGCGTTGATGCCGAGGTGGGGCTTCGAGGAATGGGCCGCCCGGCCGTGGAAGATAATCTCCCACCGCACCACCCCCTTGGTCGCCACGACGACGCGCATCTCCGTCGGCTCGGCGATGATCGCCCCCCTCGGTCGCGCGCCGGGCATGGTGGCCGGGAGGTCGTCGCACAGTCGTGTCACACCCCGAAAGAGATACTCCTCGTCGATCACCGCCGCGAGCCAGATGTCGCAGGGGGGCGCGACGCCCGATCGATGGATGTCGAGCACGGCATGGAGCATCCCGGCGAGGCCGGCCTTGGTGTCGCACGAGCCGCGGCCGTACATCCGGCCGCCGTCGATCGCCGGAGTGAAAGGGGGGATCGTCATCCCGGCGATGCTGACGACGTCCATGTGAGCCTCGAGCACGACCTGCCGGGAGCGGTCGCGGCCGGGAACGATCCCCACGACATTGTCGCGCCCCGGGAGGACCTCCGTGCGCAGGGTCTCGATCCCCGAATCGCGGAGACGTGCCTCGACGTAGTCAGCCACGCCCCCTTCGCCGGGGCCGCCGAACTCCGGGTTCACGCTGTCGATGCGGACGAGATCGGCGAGGGTTGTGATGACGGGAGAGGTCATGATCTGCGGTCTGTTGGTGATCAGCCCGGAGCGGTACGGAGGACTTCCCGTACGACCCGGCCAGCGACGTCGGTCAGCCGGTAATCCCGGCCGGCGTGGCGGAAGGTGAGGCGCTCGTGGTCGAGGCCGAGGGCTGCAAGCATCGTGGCGTGGAGATCGTGGGTGTGGACGGCCCCCTCAACCGGCAGAATCCCATGCTCGTCCGATTTCCCATGGACAACTCCCCCGCGGATTCCCCCGCCGGCCATCCAGGAGCTGAAGACGAGGTTGTGATGCTCGCGGCCGGGGTGATCGGCCGTCTGGTGGAAGGGCGTTCGTCCGAACTCGCTGGTCCAGACGACGAGCGTCCGCTCGAGCATCCCCCGGCGCTTGAGGTCGGTGAGCAGGCCGGCAATCGGCTGGTCGATCGCCCGGGCCAGCTTCTCGTGATCGGCCATGTTGCCGTGCGAGTCCCAGTTGTTGCTCGAACCAACGTCGATCAGCTCGACAAACCGCACGCCGCGCTCGGCGAGCCGGCGGGCGACGAGGCACTGCCAACCGAAGCCCTGCGTCACGCCGCGCTCGAGGCCGTAGAGGCGCAAGGTCTCCTCGGTCTCCCCCGAGAAATCGAACACCTCCGGCGCCTCCCGCTGCATCCCGAACGCGGTCTGGAAGGAACGCAGTCTGGCCGCGAGCGCCCCGTCACCTTCGCGCTTGTGGAGGTGAGCGGCGTTGATCCGGGAGAGGAGGTCGAGTTCCAGCCTCTGGATCGCTGGCTGGGGGGCGAGCGACTTGAGATTCGGGAGGGGCTCGGCGCCGGGACTCACGTGTGTCCCCTGATGGCAGCCGGGGAGGAAATCGCTCCCCCACGTCTGGGCGCCGGCATACGGCGCGGCCGGGGCGACAACGACAAACGACGGGAGATTCTCGTTCACCGTGCCCAGGCCGTAGCTCACCCAGGCCCCGTGGCTGGGGCGAGCGAATTGGGCGGAGCCTGTGTGCGCGGCGAGGGTTCCCTTGTCGTGGCCGTCGCTGTCGCAGTGCATCGCGTTGAGGATGCAGAGATCGTCGACGACGCCGCCGAGGGCGGGAAAGAGATCGCTCACCCGGGTGCCGCTTTGGCCATAGGGCTTGAATCCCCACCTCGGCTTGATGAGGAAGCGCTCGAAGGCCCCCGGCTTGTTGAGCCAGCGCGAGGCGGTGATCGACTTGCCGTGGTCGGCGAAAAGCTGGGGCTTGAAGTCGAAGGTGTCGACGTGCGACACGCCACCGGTGGAGTAGAGGAAGATCACCCGGTCGGCGGTGGCGGGGAAGTGCGGCGGATGGGGTGCGAGTGGATCGAGCGCTGCGGCGGCCGGTGACGATTCGGCGAGCAGACCGAGAAGCGCCGTGGAAGCAAGGCCACGGCCGATCGAGTCGAGCCAGGCTCGGCGGGAGATCGCGGCGGCGGTGGTGGGATCACTGTGCAGCGTCATGGCGACTCGCGGAGGCGTCATTGTGACTAGTCGACAAACAGAAAGGGATTGGCGGTGAGGATGACGCGGGCGAGGGCCCCCCAGGCTTCGCGCTCACTCGGCTCCGGTGACTGCGCCGCGACCCGCGCGAGGAAGTCGTGCATGCTGGAGAGCTCCGCTTCATCGGGCTCGCGTCCCCAGGCAAGCTCCGCTGCCAGCCTGAGCCGCGCGTCGCTTTCGCCAGCCGCGGCGAGGAGCCGATCGGCAAAGGCCTCGGCGGCGCGGTGGACGAGCGGGGAGTTCATGAGAAACAAGCTCTGGGTTGGCGTGATCGTGGCATCCCGGACGGCGACGCTCTGATTGGGGTCGGCCGCGTCGAAGAGCGCGAGGAACGGATGCCGCCGGTTGCGCTGCACCATGAGATAGACGCTCCGCCGATCGGAGTCGTACTGCCCGTGGAACGGTTGATGGATTGTGAACGCCCAGGTGTCGACCGCGGGGAAGGGATGGGGGGGCGGCGGAGACGAGTCGAGGAGGCCACTCGTGGCCAGGAGTGCGTCGCGGAGCGTCTCGGCATCGAGCGGGCGGCGCGGGAAGCGCCCGAGAAGGCGGTTCTCCGGATCGGCGTCGATGCCCGCAGTATCCCCCTCGGCCGACTGCCGGTAGGTGCGCGACAGGAGCACGAGCCGATGGAGGTCCTTCACCTTCCAGCCCGATTCCATGAAGCGGACGGCGAGCCAATCGAGGAGCTCCGGATGCGAGGGCCGCTCGCCGCGAACACCGAAATCGCTCGTTGTCGGGACGAGGCCGCGGCCGAAGTGCCACAGCCAGAGCCGGTTGACGAAGACCCGCGCCGTGAGCGGGTTTTCCCGACGCGTGAGCCAGTTCGCCAGGTCGCGCCGGCCACTCCCCGCTGCCGGATCGGCAAGCCTGTCACCGCCGAGAATCTCGAGGAACCGGCGCTGGACCTCGGCGCCAGGCTTGTCGGGCTCGCCCCGTCCCTGGATCCGCGCGTCGGTCGGAGTGCCCTCGGAAACGCCGTAGGCCACGGGGTAAGCGGGCGAGTCGGCGATCGCTTTCCGCCGCGCCGCCAGGGCCTCGATCTCCTTCCCCACAACCGCCACCCGCTCGCTGGCATCGGCTGGCGGCAGGGGCTTCACCGCCGGCGGCGCCCCCGGCAGCGGCAAGGGGGCCACCTGCCGACCGACGTTGTCGATATCGCGGATCGTGGCCGGGCCGCCGACAGCTCCGAGGCCATCGCAGATGAACGTGTCGATGACGCCGTCCCAGCTCGCAGGGAGCTTCACGTCTGTAAAGGAGATCGGCTGTGGCGACTGGCCCGCCTCAGGGAAGGGGGTGATCGACCCGCTGCCGGTCTTCGCGGCATGGTCGAGCGTCACGCTGACGTGATACCAGCGCCCCGGCTCGAGGGGCGCCACCACCCGCCAGCCGTCGCCGTCGCGAAGGGCGAACTCGCGCTGCGTGGCCGAGAGATCGATCGCCGTCGACTCGATGACACCGCGGCCGACGTAGAACCGGCAGGCACCGGTCGGCTGGTCTGCGGCAGCCGAGGGGATCGTGCGGAAGTCGAAACAGACATGGAGCGGCGCGCCTGTGGTGGCCGTGAGCCGGTCGTCGAAGGTGTGGCGCACCCCTTCGTTCGGCTGCCCCGTGCCGACGCGGACTCCACGCGTCCCCTCCGGGTGGACATGCCGCCACGGGCTCTGCGCCTCGCCCAGCACGGCATTCGGCCCGGCAGAGAGCCACGGCTTCGCGTTCGGGCCCTTGCCGATCTCCTGGGCCTCGAGATCGAGATCGACTCCCCCGGCGAACGACCTCCCCTCGAGGGCCATCTTCTCCCGCGCCCGCTCGGCAAGCTCCCGATCGAGCGTCGCCAGCGCCTCGGCCTTCACCC
>CAJAYZ010000550.1 GCA_903949225.1 uncultured Planctomycetaceae bacterium | reverse complement strand
GCTCACGGTGCACTTCGCTGCCGTCATCTCCGCGAGGAGTGCCTTGTACTCCCCCGGCTCCTCGGCGTCGGCGGCATCGGCAAAGAGAATCACGTGCCGCTGGCCGACCTCGGCCTCGCGGAGCATCGACCAAGCCGCCTTGAGGCCGGTGTAGCAGTAGATCCCACCGCCGCCGCTCGTCACGCTCCGCGTGGCACTGATGAGCTGCTTGCGGTTGGGGCCGACGGCGATGAGCCCGTCGGAGAGCGGATGGGGGGCTGAATCGACGGGAATCACCGCCACGAAGTCGTTCTCGCCGAGAAGCTCGATCGACCGCGCGGCGCCGTCGTCGGCGAGGCTCATCTTTGTCCGCCCCGTGCCCGGGGCCGTCATCGCCATGCTCCCGGAGCGGTCCATGACGATCGCCATCGCCACCGCGAGCTTGCGGTGCTCCTCCTTCATCTCCATCGTCACCGGAAGGAGCCCGGCGACAGCCGAGCCCGACCAGCCACCGCCGGCGAACGAGAACCGGCCGCCGATCATCGCCAGCCCCCCGCCTTGCTCGGTGACGAAGAACTCGAGGGCGCGGATGAAGGCCGGGTCGAGGCGGTGCGCGGGGACGTTGTCGAGAATCACTCCCTTCGCTCCGGAGAGCATCCCGACGTGAACCTTGGCGAGATCCGACACCTCCTCGACCTCGATTCCCTGAGCACGGAGGAGCGTGGCCAAGGGCGAGGGCTCGTAGCCGGAGACAACGAGGACGCGCGGGCCGCCGACGACCTCGACCCAGCGTTCGGCGACGTTGTTGCCGGGATAGGCGTCGCGCTGCGGAAGAATGCGGACGGAATAGCGATGGCTCCCCGGCTGCGCGAGCCGGTCGGCAAACCGGACTCTCGCCTGCCCGTCGATCACCTCGGCGGAAAGCCTGGCGATCGGCTCGCCGTCGCGCGACACCTCCACCGGCACGGTCGCATCGACCGGGCCACGGATAACGGCGCTGACGATCAGCCCTTCGCGGGGAAGGACGCGCCGCGGCATGTCGATGCCAGCGATCGCGTAGTCTTCGTCGAAGGATGGCGGAGGAATGCGGAGGTCGAGCGGCACGCCCCGTTCGACGAGCGTGTCGGCGAGGCCATCGACCGGCTCGGTGGAGAAGCCGTCGGTGAGGGCGAGGAGGCGGGAAGCGCGGTCGGGGCGGACCTGCGCCAGGGCATGGAGCGCCGCCGACTTCAGTCGCGTGGCGCCGGTGCGGCCTGCGTATTCGGTGCCGGCGGCACCAGCGCGGAGGATCGCTCCACGCGTCACCGCCTCATCGGCGAAGTCGACGACGATCAGCCGGTCGTCGCGCCCCTTCGATGACGTCAGGATCGTCTCCCATTCGGCGAGGCGGGCGCTGAGGGCCTCGGCTGCCGAATCGGAGCGATCGACGAGGAGCCAGACGTCGAGCCCGTCCCCTTGCCTGCGGATCTGGGGCCCGGCCAAGAGCAACACGACCAATGCCAGGCAGAGGGCCCGGAGGGGACGCATGAGGCCGAGGGTCCGCCACTGCCATCCCGCAACGACGAGCACCGGCACGAGGAGAAACCAATGGGGGGCGAGAAAGCGGATCATGGCGAGCCTCCCGCGGCCCGCGCGCCGCGTGACGCCTGCCTCCAGCCCCAGGCGACAAGCAGCGCTGCGGCCACGAGCGCCAGCCAACCAGGAAGAAAAGGATCGGCCACCGATTGCCGACGGGCCAATTCGAAGCGCACCGCATCGACGGTGTCGGCCGGGCCGGCTGTGCGGAAGTCCGATTCCCGGGGATCCGCCTGCTGGGTCGCGCCGTGGAGGAGCGGCTGTGCGGGGGCTTCGCTGGCGCTTGGGGCGACGGTGAAGAATCCTGCGTCGGCGGGGGCACGACCCCGGAAAGCCTGCGAGCGCGGCGGCGGCGTCGCTGGGGAGGCTGACGCGGGGCCCGCGAGTGGCTCGACGACGAGCGTGGCCACAAGCGGCGGCATCGGGATCTCCTCTTCGGCTTGGAATGTGTCGGCCCACGGCCGCTCGATCCGGCCGCGGACGCGTTCCACGAAGCGCTCGAGGAGGACGACGATCGCTGGAGTCCGGGCGGCGGTCGAGCCGTCGAGATCGGCGTTGAGCAGAAGCACCTCGCCGACAGTGCCGCTCTCCGCGATCCGGTGACGCAGGAGCACGAGCGGCCTGGCTCCTTTCCAGACGAGCGGCTCGTCGCCGTCGGCGAGGTCAAGCGGCCCAGCGGGGCCGGAGAGAAAACCGTTCCAGGCAAGATCGCGGACGAGCGGATGATCCTCGACGGAAAGCGGCGCCGGATCGAGACGCATCGGCCGCGGGGCGGGCAACGCCTTGTCGGCTTCTTGACCCGCATCCACCGCCGCCTCCCCGCTGTCGGCGTCGGCTTCCGGGGCCGCGGCGGCGACTTGAACGGCCGCCCGGGCTCCCTCGGTGCCGAATGGCTCGACGACGAGATCGGCGCCGTTGGCATCGGCCACGATCTCCACATCGGAGGCGGCCGCGAGCATCCGCCCGACAAGCTCGCCGCCGGGCGTGCCCGCGCGGATCGCGACGCGCACGCGCCGCGGCACGGGGCGGGCGAGCGCCATCCGGTCGTCGAGCGGGAAGCGATCGGGAGTGATTTCCAAGAGCACTCGCTCGGCGCCGGCCGGCCACGCCCCGGTGAGCGTCCTCGTTTCCCCCGGCGCAAGATCGATGTCGAACGGCTCCTGGAGTGGAGCCTTGGGGAGGCCGGTGGCGGGGCCGGTGAGGATTGAGAGCTTACGCCGGCTGGGAAGCTCGCCCCGATTGGCGACGATCGCCCGCCACCGTGGGGATCGCTCACCGGCAGAAAAGTCGGGCCCCGGCTCTCCCGAGGAGACGTCGGCGCCGACGAATCCCGTGTTGTCGATCGGGGTGCCGACGGAGAGGAGGGCCACGCCTGAGGGAACGGCGATGTCGCGGTCGGTGACGAGGATCACCGCCCCGCGATCGGCAGGCGCCAGGGCCTGGGCCACCGCGAGCGCCGCTGTTGGATCATGCGTGCCGAGGGTCGGCTGCCAGCGGGGGAGCGCGCCGAGGAGCCCGGCGAGCGTGTCGCCGGCATGGAGCGGGGGACGACGTGAGCCGGTTTCGAGGAGGTGCCAGTCGGTGTGGCCGGCGACGGCCCCGAGCCGTTTCAAGACGCGCTCGAGGGCGGCGATAGTTGGCCCCCGGAAGGCCGCCATCGACGCCGAGCTGTCGAGGACGACCGCGACGGTCTGCCGTGAATCGGCGCGGATGAAGCGCGGCTCGACGAGGAG
>CAJAYZ010000549.1 GCA_903949225.1 uncultured Planctomycetaceae bacterium | reverse complement strand
CTCGAGAAAACCGGAGGTTTTCCAAGTGGACTGATTCTCCCGGCTGCCCCGCAGCCGGTCCGGTCATGGATGACTTTTTCCACGGGCAGTTAGATCCACTGCCTGCGAGGTCTTGCGTCTCGTCCTCATGCCGAGCACGAGGGCGACCGCGGCCGCGGCCGCGAGTGCCCCGCCACTCGGCTCCGGCACCACCGCGATGCCGATCGGGCCGAAGGATGGATCGCTGCCGGAGAACTCGTAGGTGCGGAGTGCCATCCGGCCGTTCCAACGGTCCCCGGTCACCAGGCCCGTCAAACTGATCAGATTTCCCGATCCGTCGAGGACGTTGAACAGCACGTTGCCTTCGGGAGTGATCGAGCCGAGTTGCGTGAACGATTCTCCGGGTGATCCCGCCGGGCCCTCGCCGGAGCCCCAGAAGTATCCGTTGCGGTAGTCGGTGATGGTGAAGCTCCCCACGCCCCCCGGTCCGAACAACGAGTCGTTTTGGAACATCCAGTGTGTGTCGATCGTCCAGGCCCACTGCGTCGATGTAATGTTGGCGTTGGGCAACGGATCGGGAGGCGTGAACGTGTCGGGATCGTAGGGGAGCATGTAGGCCCAGTGGGTCGTGTAGGGGCCACCGGACGGCCCCGACACCATCTGCATCTGCACGGCCGTCGTGCCGCCGACGTCGCGGAACTGTCCGATGCCGATGGTCTTCGCCCCGCCCGAGGAGGTGAACTGCATGCGGACCTGGCCGATTTCGGTGGCAATGCCGAGGATGGATGACGTCGAGCTGAACGACACCGCGGGGGAAACGTAGAAAGTCGCCTGCGAGGAGCCACTGAACCGGCCGTCAACCGACGTCCCCAGGGCCCAAAGCGTCTGGTCCCAAAGGACGGTCGGGGGTGGGGAGGTAAAACTTGTGCCTCCACCCATGTACGCCAAGAGGTTCTCCTCTGGCACGTACCACTTCGAATTGGTGAGGAGCGAATCCCAGGTCCCGCAAAGGGACGTCGCCGGGGTGGCCAGCACGATCGCGACCACGCACGCGAAAAGCGAGCCGATCGACCAGCCGCCGCTCCAACGGCGCCGCCGAAAGGAAGCCGACGGGTCGGCGAAGCCCAGCCTTTGCCAAGCGGTCCGCACAGCGCTCCCACGCCGCTGCAATCTCCACGGCTCGAGCATCGGTCCACTCCCTTTCATGTCGCTCTGGGCCTTGTCCAACGGCTCCGCGATATCGTCCGCCCGCGACGACGAACCGGCTCGCTAAAATGATCTCCCTAACGGCCTGATTTGTAAAGACTCACGGAGGAGAGCCAACGGCACGTCAGCGACTTGCGGCGACCGGAATACCGCGCCGCCGGAACACCCACGGGGCTGCGGGAACCGGCCTGGGGCCGCTGCGAACGGGCAGCTCCGCTCCCCTACGCTGGTGAGCGGGGGTTGAACGATTCCTTCTGATTCCCGCTCGCTCGGGTAGATTTCCCACATGGAACGTTCTCCTCTCCGCCGGCCGCCGACCATCGCGATCGCCGCGGCGTTGCGCGGTGGGCTCGTCCTTCTGCTGGCGTTTGGCGGCCGGTCCGCGGCCGGCCAGCCCCTCGCGGCCGATGCCACTCTCGGCGGGGTCCTAACGCTGGTGCAGCGAACCTGCGGCGGCTGCCACGATGCCGCGACGGCGGCCGGAGGGCTGTCGCTCGACGACCTGGACGAACCGCTCGACGGTCCCGTCCGCAGCCAGCTCGTGCGGATGCACGACCGGGTGAAGGCCGGCGAGATGCCCCCTGAGCCCGACAGCCTCGCCGACGACGCGCGGCGGGACCTGGTCGCGGCGCTTGGCACTGTCATCGACGTCGCCGACCGGGCCGACATTCGGGCCAACGGTCGCGTGCCGCTGCGCCGGCTCAACCGGCATGAACTCGAGCAGAGCCTGCGGACGCTTCTCGAGCTTCCCGATCTCGACGTCGCCGATCTCCTCCCCGAGGACAGCCTCCGTGACGGGTTTCCCAAATCTGCTGAAGGGCTCGAACTCTCGCGTCTCCAATTTACGGGAACGCTCGATGCCGTCGACGCCGCCCTGGCCGCGGCGATCGCGCCGGGCGTGGCGCCGCCCGACTCAAGCACCTTCACGGCGATCTCGAAAAGTCTGTTCGGTGGCACAGCCTACGGCGAACCGGAGGCGATGTACTTTGCCAAAGACTCGCTTCCCGTGGCCGCCCCAGCTCCCGATGACGCCGCGGTCGAGTGTGCGATCTTCCGCTCCGCGTACTGGCCCTATCACGGCTATCCGGCCGGGTTCGTCGCCGAGCGACCAGGGCGCTACCGTGTTCGCTTCCGGGCCCGCGCCGTGCTCCAGCAGCCCGACCGTTCGCTTCTTCCAGCCACGGCGCCGGTGCCGATGACGTTCCGGGCCCGGGCGCCGTCGGGACCGGATGTGTCGGGAGACGTGAAGGCCGTCGGCGGGCTCTTCGACGTCGCCCCGGAAGAAGCCGACTACGAAACATTGGTCGTGTTGCGGGCCGGCCAGACGATCGAATGGAGCCCGCTCGGGCTCGCTGTGCCGTTGGCACGGAACGTCGATGGTGGCCCCCCTACCTATCGCTTTCCGCCGCCGCCGCCGGGGGGCCATCGCGGGGTTGCCGTTCGCTTTCTCGAGATTGTCGGGCCGTTGCCCGCCGATGACGGCGCGTGGCCCCCTGCTTCGCACCGGATCCTGTTTGGCGATCTGCCGATACGCGCTGCCGCAGGCGGAACGCTGCCTGTGGAGGTGGTGCCGCGGGACACGGTGGCCGATGCGCGGCGGCTCCTTCGGCAGTTTGCCGGGCGGGTGTTCGGCCGGGAGGTGGAGGACGACGATCTCGCACCGGCGGAGGGAGTGGTGCTGGCGGCGCTCGATGCGGGACGAGAGTTCACGGCGGCGATGCTTGCCGGCTACCGGGTCCTCCTTGCGGCGCCGGAGTTTCTCCTCGTTACCGATCCGCGCGGTGGCGGTGGGACCGGGGGGGGAAGCGATGCCCGATCCCTCGCTTGCCGGCTGTCGCTCTTTCTCTGGAACGACCGCCCCGATGCGGCGCTGCTGGCGGCTGCGAACGAGGGGCGGCTTGCCGATCCTGCGGGACTCGTGGCCGAAGCCGACAGGCTCGTCGATGATCCGAGGTTTGCCAGGTTCTTGGCGACCTTCACCGACCACTGGCTCGACCTGCGCCACCTGCGTCGCGACGAACCCGACGCTCGGTTCTTCCCCGAATACCGGTTTGACGAGTATCTCGCCGAGTCGCTCGGTCGGGAGACCCGCGCGAGCGTCGAGCGGTTGATCCGTGACGATCTCCCGATCGAAAAAATCGTCGACGACGACGTCCTCCTCGTCAACGATCGTCTCGCCGTGCATTACGGGCTTCCGCCTGTCAGTGGCTCTGCCGTCCGGCCAGTGCCCCGCCCTGCCGGGTCGCCCCGCGGAGGCTTGCTGACGCAGGGGGCGATTCTCAAAGTGACCGCCAATGGCACCTCGACCTCGCCGGTGAAGCGCGGCGCCTGGGTGATGGCGCGGCTGCTCGGCGAGCCACCGCCGCCGCCGCCTGAGAAGGTGCCGGCGGTCGAGCCCGATATCCGCGGGGCGACGAGCATCCGTGAGCTCCTCGCTCGCCACACCTCCGACGCCAGCTGTGCCGCCTGCCACCGCCGCTTCGATCCCGTCGGCTTCGCGCTCGAGGCGTTTGATGTCTGTGGCGGGGAGCGGTCGCGCGTCCGCGGGCTCGCGCCGGTCGGCAGCCCGGCCGATACGCCCGATCTCGTCACCGGCATCGATCGGGCGGGGCACGATTTCGCCTACCGGCTCGGCGCGGCGATCGATCCGGCCGGCAGGCTTGCCGACGGCACGCCTTTTGACGACATCCGTGGGCTCAAGGCCGAGCTTGCGAAGCGCCCGCGACAGCTCGCCCGCAATCTCCTTGTGCTTTGGACGACCTATGCCACTGGGGCGCCGCTGCGGTTCTCCGATCGGCCGCTCATCGAGGCGATCCTCGATGCCGCCGAGCCGGAGGGTTTTCGAGTGAGAGGGCTGCTTGGTCGCTTTGTCGTGAGCCCGATCTTCACAGGCGCGATCTTCACTGGCGCCCCTCAACCAGCGGGAGCGTTGCCATGAGTCGCTTGGCGCTCAGGAGATTGTCGCGGCGGACGGTGCTTCGCGGGGCTGGCGTGGCGATCGCGCTTCCCTGGCTCGACGCCTTTGCGCGCGGGGCCGGCAGCGCAGGGCCGCCGCGTCGGGCGCTCTTCATCATGAACAACCTCGGCGTCCTCCCGAAGCCGTTCTTCCCTGGGGAGACAGGCCCTGGCTATGCCCTCTCGCCGCTCCTCGAGCCGCTCTCCAGCCGGCGCGACGACTTCACCGTCATCAGTGGCCTCTCCCATCCGGGGGTCCGGGGCGGGCATTCGACGGAGAACTGTTTTCTCACCGCCGCGCGCGGGCCGACCCGGAGTGGATTTCGCAACACCGTCTCGCTGGACCAATTCGCCGCGGCAGCGATCGGCGATCAGACGCGATTCCCATCGCTCAACCTCGGCGTCAACGTCGACAAGGTCAACCGCAGCCTCGCCTGGACGCGCGACGGCGTGCTCGTGCCCGCCGAAGATCGGCCGTCGCGGGTCTACGAGCGGCTGTTCATGGCCGGCTCGCCCGAGCAGGTAGCCGAGCGCCGCCGTCGCCTCGCCGAGCGTGGCAGCATCCTTGACGCCACCGTCGACGAAGCCCGGCGGCTCGGCCGCGCCGTCGGCACGACTGACCGGCAGCGGCTCGAGCGCTTCCAGACGAGCGTCCGCGAGGTGGAGGAGCGGCTCCACGCCGAGGGGGCCTGGGAGGATCGGCCGAAGCCAGTGCCTGCGGAGGCAAGCCCCGCCGATGTCGCTGACCGGGCGCTCCTTTTCAAGGGCTATGAATCGATGCTCGCGATCGCCAGGCTCGCGCTCGAGACCGATTCGACGCGGCTCGTGACGCTCCTCGTCGATGCCTTCGCGACGCCGCCGTTCCGGATCGATGACGGGGCTGAGACGAAGCTCACGCTCGACGACTATCACAACCTCTCCCACCACGGGCAGGATGCGCAGCGCGTCGCGCAGCTCCTCGAGGCCGATCGCCGGCAGATGACGTTGCTGGCGGGGCTGCTCGAGTCGCTTGCCGAGCGCCGCGAGGGAGAGGAGCGGCTCCTCGATCGGACGACCGTTCTCTTCGGGTCGAACATGGGCGATTCCAACACCCACGACAACACGAACCTGCCGATCCTCCTGGCCGGCGGCGGCTTCCGTCACGGCAGCCACCTGGCGTTCAATCCCGACGACAACGCGCCGCTCTCGAATCTCTTCGTCTCGGTGCTCCAAAATCTCGGCATCGACGCCGACGCCTTCGGGTCGAGCACCGGGACGCTGACCGGGATTGAATGAATGAACCCTCTCCTTCGACGTTGCCCCGCGCTGTGGGCTCGTCGGTCTCGGAATAATCGGAGACTTGGCCCATGAATCGATTCCGTGTTTTTGCATCGGGCAATGCTCGGTTGCGAGTTGTCGTTCTTTCGGTCTTGATTGTGGGGAGCGCTTGTGGCTCGGCGTCCGTCGCCCAGGAGCCCCCCTACGACACGCGGCCGGAGATCGCGCCCCCCTACCACCGCGTCCGGTATGAGGCTGGCACGGAGGCGGGAACGCTTGTCTTCCCCGCCACGTTCACCGTCTGGATCCCGCCGGGGGTCGAGCGCTTGCGCGGGGTTGTCGTCCATCAGCATGGCTGCGGCACTGGGTCGTGCTCCTCCGGCCTCACCGGGGCCCACGACCTCCACTGGCAAGCCCTCGCCGCCCAGCACGACTGCGCGCTTCTCGCGCCCGTCTACGAACAACCCGAGACAGCCGATTGCCAGCTGTGGTGCGACCCGCGCAATGGCTCCGCAGACACCTTCAAGCGAGCCCTTGGCGACTTGGGCCGGATCACAGGCCGCGCGGAGCTCGATTCTGTCCCCTGGGCTCTCTGGGGGCACTCAGGCGGCGGCGTGTGGGCAGGCGCCATGACCTGCCTCTATCCCGACCGAGTCGCCGCCACCTGGCTCCGCTCGGGCGTTCCGCTGCTCGAGGCCGATGCCGCACGGCCCGGCTCGAAGCCGCACGCGTTTCCCGATGCGGCCCGGGCCGTCCCCATGCTCTGCAATCTCGGTGCGAAGGAAGGGGTGCGCGACATCGACGAGCGCTTCAAGGGCGTCTGGCCTGGCAACAAGACCTTCTTCGAGGCCGTCCGCCGTCGCGGGGCGCTTGTCGGCGTGGCGATCGATCCCTTGAGCAGCCACGACTGCGGCAATCAGCGCTACCTCGCCATCCCCTGGCTCGATGCCTGCCTCGCGGCCCGGTTGCCGGAGGAGCCCGACGGGCCGCTTCGCCCGATGGCGATCGAGAAGGCGTGGTTTGCGCCGATCGAAGGGGGCACGCCTGTCCCGGCCGAGCGCTTTTCTGGCGACGCACTGTCCCTCGGCTGGCTTCCCGACGAAGCCACAGCCAGACGCTTTACGGCCTATGTGAAGGACACGCGCGTCGCCGACGACTCACCGCCCCCTGGGCCCACGCGGGTGCGCTTCGAGAACGGCACGCTTGTCTGGGACGCCGTGGCCGATCTTGAAAGTGGCCTCGCCGGCTTCGTCATCGAACGCGACGGCATGCGTATCGCCCCCCTGCCGGACAATCCCCAAAACCCCTTCGGCAGGCCTGTCTTCCAGCGGCTCCAGTACAGCGACACCCCGCCGCTGCCACTGGCGGGCTTCGAGTTTGTCGACCCCGCGCCGCAGGCGGGAAAAGCCCATCGCTACCGTGTCATTGCGCTCAATACCGCCGGCGGTGAATCGGTGCCGAGCGCCGAGGCTTCGGCGCCGTAAGCAGGCGGCCGCTCCCGCTTACAGCCCAAACGCCTTGCGCAGGACTTCAAGCGACTGCTTCCCCTGCTCGGCGGCGACGACGACGTTGAGCCTCACTTCGCTCGTGCTCACGAGATCGACGTTCACCCCCGCGTCGCCGAGCGGTGCGAAGAGGCGGTCGGCGACGCCGGCGTGGCTGCGGATCCCTACGCCGGTGATCGAGAGCTTGGCGACGTGCGGCACGTCGGCCACGTTCGCCCCGCGGGCCTTGGCGATCTTCCCCGCCACCTCGATCGCCCGGTCGCGGTCGACCGCAGGCACCGTGAACGATAGCTCCGCCCGGCCACCGCGCGGATGGCTCTGGACGATCATGTCGACGAAGAGCTTCTGCTTGCCGATCTCCTCGAAGACGTCCGCGGCGACGCCCGGCGTGTCGGGGAGGTCGGTGAAGGTGACAAGTGCTTGCGAGGAATCGAGCTGGCAATCCTCGATTGCCAGATCCTCCATCCCCTCAAGTCGCCGGACGACGTCGAGCGGGCTCGATTTCGCCGGCGGCGCCGCGGTGCCGGACGACTCGGCCGTGTCGACTTCCGGCTTCTCGAGGCCGAAGGCGGCATGGGCGGCTTTTACCGCCTTGGCCGCGTCGGCCCGGTCGATCAGCACCGAGATCTTGATCTCACTGGTGGTGATCATGCGGACGTTGATCCCCTCGCGCGACAGCGCCAGGAACATCCGCCCCGCCACCCCCTCTTCCCGCGCCATGCCGACGCCGACGACCGACACCTTCGCCATCGAATCGTCGTGCGAGACACCCGTAGCGCCGAGCGCCTTGGCGACCGCCCGGGTGACGTCGAGGGCCTGGGCGAGATCGTCGGCCGGGACGGTGAAGGAGATGTCGGCGAGGCCCTGCTGGGCGACGTTTTGCACGATCATGTCGACGGTGATCCCCGAGGAGGCCAGCGGCGAGAACAGCTTGTGGTTGCTCCCCGGCTGATCGGGCACCCCTTCGAGGGTGATCCGGGCTTCGTCCTTCGCCAGCGCCACGCCGCTCACGGGGCGGGCCGTGGCCCGGTCGGCAGCGACGATGAGAGTGCCCGGGACATCCTTGAAGCTCGAGCGAACGAGCACCGGCACGCCGAACTTCTTGGCAAACTCGATCGACCGAGGGTGCATCACGCCGGCACCGAGGCTCGCCAATTCCAGCATCTCGTCGTAGCTGATCGAGGGGAGGCGACGGGCGGTGGAGAGGATCCGCGGATCGGTCGTGTAGACGCCGTCGACGTCGGTGTAGATCTCGCAGACGTCGGCCCGCAGCACCGCGGCGAGCGCCACGGCGGTGGTGTCGGATCCGCCGCGGCCGAGCGTCGTGATGTTGCCGTGCTGGTCGATCCCCTGGAAGCCGGCCGCGATCACGATCCGGCCGTCATCGAGGAGCTTCATGACGTGGTCGGTGGAGATCGACTTGATCCGGGCCTTCGTGTGGGTGCTGTCGGTGCGGATGCCGATCTGGGCGCCGGTGAGGCTCACCGCCTCTTCCCCGAGCGATTGGATCGCCATCGCGAACAGGGCCACGCTCACCTGCTCGCCGGTGGAGAGGAGCATGTCCATCTCGCGGGCGCTGGGGCGCTCGGTGATCTGTTTGGCGAGATCGACGAGGACGTCGGTCTGGTGCCCCATGGCACTCACCACCACGACGACCTTGTCCCCCGCCTTGTGCCGGGCCACTGCCTTGCGGGCCGCGGCCACGATCTTCTGCGCGTCGGCGACGCTCGTTCCGCCGAACTTTTGAACCACCAGGGCCATCGAATCACCGCTCCTTTATTTCTGCCGGGGCCTTGAAAAAGGTGGCAGGCACCATTTTCTCAATCTGGGCTCGTGTTGCCGGAGAACCGAAAGGGGAAAATGGTGCCTGCCACCTTTTTCCAGACTCATGTTCCTACCGCGATCTGTCGAGAAACCGTTCCATCAACGTCCACCCCGGCTCGATCCGCGCCGCCGGATCGCGGGCGACCGCCGCAGCCGCAGCGACCTCGTCGTACGTTCCCCCGGCCCCCTCGATGTCGCTGCCGGCGAGTACGTACGGGACGGCGCCGCGGGAGTGGGTCTTCGTGGCGAGGAACGTGGGGTGATCGGGGCAGACGAGCAGCCGCCACTCTGGCAGCGTTGCCAGATGGGCCGCGATCGGCGCCACGATGAGCTCATCGATGCGCTCGATCGCCCGCACCTTCTCCCCCGCGTTCCCCTCGTGGCTGGCCTCGTCGGGCGCCTCGACGTGGACGCAGACGAGATCGGCGTGGGCGAGCTCGGCGATCGCCGCCCGCCCTTTGGCCGCATAGTCGGTGTCGAGATAGCCGGTCGCTCCCGCCACCTCGAGGCGTTTCCAGCCGGCGAGCGCCGCCAGGCCGCGAAGGAGATCGACCGCCGTGATCATCGTCGCACGCGAGCCGAAGCCGGTGGCGGCGTACTTCGTCGCAAACGGCTCCATCCGCGGCGCCCGCCCTGCCCCCCACAGCCAGACGTTCGTGGCCGGGCGCTTGCCAGCTGCGATTCGCGCCACGTTGACCGGGTGCCCGGCGAGCCAGCGGGCGCTCGAGGCCATGAGATCGGTGAGGAGGCGGCTGCCGGTGCCGCGCGGGAAGGCATCGAAGACCGGCTGATCGACGAGATCGTGGGGGGGCGTGGCCCGGAGGTCGGAGCCGAGCGGAGCCGGCACGCCGGCCGAGCCGCGATAAAGGAGGAGATTGCGGTAGCTGACGCCGGGGGTGAACTGCCAGCCGGCGAGGTCGGGGAAGTCGGCGGCGAGCCCTTCCTGGCAGGCGGCGAGGAGCGCTGTGGCTTCTTCGGTCGAGACATGCCCGGCGGTGAAATCCTCCATCACGCCGTCGGTGATCGTGACGAGGTTACAGCGCACGGCCCAGTCATCGGCGGCCAGTTCGATCCCCTTGGCAGCCGCCTCGAGCGGCGCCCGGCCGGTGAAGAAGCGAAGTGGGTCGTAGCCGAGGAGGCTCATGCAGGCCACCTCGGAGCCGGGTGGAAGGCTGTCGGGAACGTGGTTGGTGAGCCCGACCCGCCCGCGCGCGGCGACGGCGTCGAGGGCCGGCGTGCGTGCGGCCTGAAACGGCGTCAGCCCCCCGAGCGAGGCTTGGGGGGCGTCGGCGGCGCCGTCGGGAATCACGATCACGTACTTCATCCGCACTGGTTCCCCGCTTGGTGGTGGGCTTTGGAAAGCTTGGCGGCTCATTCGTCGAGCACTCCCAGACAGACGCTCTTCCCCCGGACGGCATCGCAGCGGTCGATGGAAAGAAGGGCCTCGTGGACGGCGCTCGACGGGCACGAGTGCGTCATGATCACGAGCGCCACATCCGGCGGGATGCTCGCGGCGGGGGCGTCGCCGGTGGCGATGGGGTCGTGCTGGATCACCGAGGCGATCGAGATCCCGTGATCGCCGAGGATTCCGGTGATCCGCGCCAGGACGCCGGGGCGGTCGGTGACGACGATGCGGAGGAAGTGACGCTCGCTGGCAT
>CAJAYZ010000548.1 GCA_903949225.1 uncultured Planctomycetaceae bacterium | reverse complement strand
GGGGGGGCTGGGGGGCGTCATCGAGGCCTGGCTGGCGGGGAAGGGGGGAGGCAGCCGGCCGATCCACCCGGCCACCGGTCCGTTCAGAACAGGGGCCGCAACTTCGCGGCAGGAGGGATCGGCCGACTATACTCCACGGGGCGGATTTCCGGGGGGGCCCAGGGCCCCTCCGACTTTTTTCAGCCTGGCTTGCGAACCTGGTTCCCCTTCACGCCGTAGTGCCGATGGTTGCACACGATTCTCATTCCCGTTCCGGAGAGACTCCAGCCGGCCGTGTTCACGGCGATGGCCCTTCGTCCGCGGTGCGCCCCAAGGGGGCAATTGCTGGCAGGGGTACGGTGGTCGACCGGGAACCGGTCGCTGCCGCCGCGGTGAACGTCGTCGACCGGGGTGACGGTGGGAGAGAAGGTGGGCCCACCGATGAGGAACTGCTCCGGCGGTTCCGCAGCGGCGGGGATGAAACCGCCTTCGAGGCGCTTGTGCACCGTTACGAGCAGGAGTTGTTCAGTTACCTCCGTCGCTATCTCGGCAGCGCCGAGATGGGGGAGGATGTGTTTCAGGCGACGTTCCTGCAGGTGTATCTCAAGAAGGAGGGATTCGAGGAGGGCCGACGGTTTCGACCGTGGCTCTACACGATCGCCACGAACCAGGCCATCGACGCTCAGCGTCGCAATCGCCGGCACCGAATGGTCAGTCTTGACCAGCGGACCGGCGACGACGACGTCGGCGCCTTGGTGGAGATGCTCGCGGGGCGTGACCAGACCGCCGATGAACGGATGGCGGGCGAGGAAGCGAAGGAATGGGTGCGGTCGGCGGTCCAAGACCTGCCGGATGCCCTCAGGAGTGCGCTCGTCCTCGTCTACCACCAGGGGATGAAGTACCGCGAAGCAGCGGACGTCCTCGGCATCCCGGTTGGTACCGTCAAGAGCAGGCTCCACTCGGCGTTGTTAAAGCTCAATGAATCCTGGCAGGCCGGCGGAAAAAGTCTCTAGACGGAGGGCGTAACCGACGCGTGGCGACGGGGCGTCCCCGAATCCACACGAGCGAGCAATCATCATGCGAGACGATCTGGTCGGCTATCTGATCGGGGCCCTCGACGCCCCTGACTCCCACCGCGTCGAGACGCTGCTCGCCGATCCGCAGTCGGGTGAATCGCTACGCCGCGACCTCGAACTCCTCCGGCGATCGATGTCGCCAGTCGTTGCCGATCGCGAGCCGCTTCCGGCTCCGTCCGGGCTGGCAACGCGGACGCTGGAGATGATCGCCGCCCGAAAGTCGAGCGCCCCGCACGACGGGCCTGAGGTTTCCTCCCAGCCGGCTGCCGCGCCGGGCCGACCCCGGGCAGAGCCCGCCGACGCTCCCTTTCGGGGTTCCTTCCCGGCCGACCATCGGTCGCGTCCCCAAGCCCCCCGCCATCATGGCCGACACCACCGCAGCACCGTCGATGGCCGTCCGTCCACGATGACGCCGGAGCGGTCGGCAGGCCATGTCAGCGCGCCGCTGGCCTGGCTTGACAAGGCGATCCTCGCCGCCACGGCGCTGGCCGCCTGTATTCTCGTGATTCCCGGCCTCAGCCTGCTTGTCGACGATGCCCGGAAGACGCAGACCGTCCGGAAGCTGGGGAGGGTCGGTGGCACGCTCCAGGAATACGCCGCCTCGCATCGAAAGTATCCCTCGCCCCCCGACGCCGGCCCGATGTCCCGCGGCGGGCTCTATGCCCCCACGCTCGTCTCCGAGCATCGCATCGTTCCTGATGACGGCATGTTGCTCTCACCCGGTTCGACGCTCGCCGTGAAAGGCGCTCACCGGATTCCGACGGTCGAGGAAGTGAAGGCCGCCGTCGGTACCGCGAAGTTCGACGAGATGGTCGGGGCGATGGGGGGCGATTTCGGTTACTCGCTCGGCCATCGCGATTCGATGGGGCGTCTGGTGCCGATCCGTCCCCTCCACCGCGGTCACCACCCGATCATGGCCGACGCCCCCGACTCCAGCTGCGAGCGGAGCGGCAATCATCCCCAGGGAATCCATCACATTCTCTTCGAGGATGGAAGGGTGAAGACGGTGCCCGAAGCCCAGCTCCACGGCGACGACCATCTCTTCCGCAACCACGACGGCCACACGGCCGCCGGTAAGGATGCCGAGGACGCCGTCATCGGCGACTCCCACCACCAGCCCTGATGATTGCTGATGGGCCGGTCGGATGGAACTGGGCCGGCGGTTCTTGTCGGCCACCGCCGAGACGGGCCGGGTTTTTTCTCAGCCGACGAACCAGGTGGCGATCCAGTAGAGGCCACCGGAGAGGGCCATCGCCACCGGGAGCGTGAGCACCCAGGCCAGCGCGATCTCTTTGACGGTGTCGGCCTGGATGCCCGACTTGTTGGCCCACATCGTCCCGGCAATGCCTGAGGAGAGCACGTGCGTCGTGCTCACTGGCATGCCGAGATTGTCGGCCATGGCGATCGTCGTGGCGGCCACGAGTTCGGCCGCGCCCCCCTGGGCGTAGGTGAGGTGTTCCTTGCCGATCTTCTCGCCGACGGTGACGACGATCCGCTCCCAGCCGAACATCGTGCCGAGCCCGAGGCACAGCGCCACGCCCCACTTCACCCATTCCGGGACGTATTCAACCGGCTTGGAGAGCTTGCCAGCGAGGCCCTTGAGGATCTTCCGCCGGTCTTCCGTGATCTGGTCGCCGAACTGCCGCACGAGCGTCCGCACCGAGGCGCCGAGCTCGACAAGCTGCGTGCGGAGAGTCCAGCGATCGTCGCTCGAGAGTTCCTTGAAATCGCTGCGACCTTCGAGGGCCGCGACCACCGAGGCTGCCAGGGGGACCGGATCGAGGGTAGCGAGGACGACGTCGCTTTGCGGATAGGGATTGAGGAAGTCGTCGAGCGACGAGTTCTCGAGGGAGGCCTCGGCGGCGGAGACGACGTCGGAGCGGGAGATCCGCTCCACTCTCGCGTTGGCGAGGTGCTGCTCCTTGAGGACCGTCATCAGGTTTGCAAGGTCGGGCTTCTCGAGCTCGGTCTTGAGCTCCTTCGCCGCGGCGACGGTCGCTTGGAGATCATCGCGGCTGGCATCGAGATTGAGGGCGTAGGTCGCCGGCACGATGCCGATGAGCACGAGCATGATCAGCCCCATCCCCTTCTGGCCGTCGTTCGATCCATGGGCAAAGCTCACGGCGGTGCAGGTGCTGATGAGGAGGGCGCGGATCCAGCCTGGGGGCGGCTTGTCGCCGTCGGGCGGCTGGTAGAGCTCCTTGGCGGGGATGAGAGCCTTGCAGAGAAGGAGGAGGCCGGCGGCGAGGGCAAAGCCGATCACCGGCGAGAGGATCAGGGCCATGCCGACTTCGCTTGCTTTGTGCCAGTTGATCCCCTTGGCGAGCGAGCCGTTTTCGAGGAGTGAGTTCATCATCCCCACCCCCATGATCGAGCCGATCAGCGAGTGCGAGCTCGAGGCAGGGAGGCCGCGGTACCAGGTGGCGAAGTTCCAGATGATCGCCGCGCCCAACAGCGACAGCACCATCGCCAGGCCGCGGCCTGTCTTGATGTTGACGAGGAGATCGACCGGGAGAAGGTGAACGATGCTGAAGGCGACGCCGATCCCGCCGGCGTGGACTCCGATGAAGTTCCAGATCCCCGACCAGACCACCGCCCAGGTCGGCTTCATCGACTTGGTGTAGATGACGGTGGCGACGGCGTTGGCCGTGTCGTGGAAGCCGTTGATGCACTCGAAGCCGAACGCGATGACAAGCGCGATCAAAAGCAGGATCAGCTGGCCGGTGCCGAGCGAGGAGAAGGCTTCGAGCAGTTCCACGGTCGGCACTCCTGAGGGAAGGGCAGCGAAGCACGACGGCGTTCTGTGAGGATGGCACAGGGAGGCTAAGGGGGCCACGGAAGAGGCACAAGTCGCACACGCAATTCGAACAAAGGCCTTCCGCGCGGCCGGCATTCCGGCCTCGTTCCGAGGCGATGCCACCCAGGGGCTCCATCGGTCGCCGTCATCGGCCGAAATGGGAGAGGGGGGCCGTTGGAACGCCCTGGCACGCACCCCCTGAACGCCGCGGAACACAGCCCCGATTCGATTTCCGGGATTCCTAATATTCCGATCAGGGAAACCCTGCCGAAGTTAACGATCATGCATTCCAAAGAGCCATTGTGGCCTCTTTCGTTCCCCGGCAGCGGCGTGGAGATGCATCCAGCACAGGCATTCGCTCGCCATGTCCGCCATGTTCTCCATGTTCCGATTCAGCCCTCTGACGCCGCGGCCGCCGTGGCGGGGGACGGCGGGGCTGGTGGCCTTGGCCACGCTGCTCGGGACGTGGGCCATC
>CAJAYZ010000547.1 GCA_903949225.1 uncultured Planctomycetaceae bacterium | reverse complement strand
GTGGGCGTCGCATTGGCCATCCTCCTGATCTTCGGCACCCGGAGTGTCTCGACCGCTCGTCCGCAGCCGCCCCCGCCAAGGCCCCTCGCCTTCGCGCGGGCGGTCGCCTCGGAACAACTGCGGCAGGCCGAGGCCGAGCCCGGGGCGGCGTCGCTCCCGAATCCCTCCCAGCCAACCGGGCCCGCCCCGTCGCCCAGGTTTCCGGTCCTCGAGCCGGAGCCACCGGCCCCCACCCCCGCCGAGGCGTTCAATCGCTCTGTGGCGAGCTTCCCCGTGTTGAGCCTCTTCGTCATCGGCTGCCTCGGCCTCGCGACCCTCTGGTCGATCGGCTCCGGCGTGTCGCTCGTGTGGCGTGCCCTCCGCCGCCGGCCGGATCGGAACTGGCCTTGAGCCACGGGCCCTCGGCCGCGACGATCCCGCCCCTTGCGGCCCGGTCCGGCCGCACCTTCGTGGGATGCCGCCGATGCCACGCCCCCGCCGCCGGCCCTTCGCCTTCGTTCGCCTCGCGCCGCTCCTTGCCGCCGCGCTCGCCGCGTTCACGGCGCCGATGTCGCTCGCCCAGGCGCCGCTGCCCCCCGCCGCCGCTCCCTACGGTGCGGTCGTTCCCACGCTCACGCTCCCGGCCCCCGGCCAGACATTGCCTGCGCCGATGGTCTCGCCTCTTCCAGCCGTTCCCCCAGCCGCCACCGTGCCGGCCGGGACGCTCCCGGGCATCGTCCAACCGCTCCCGCCGCCACCGCCGACGCCGCTCTTCCCTGGATTCTCCTCGCCGACGACGTCCCCCGATCCCTTCGCGCCGCTCCCCCCCGGCGCGGTCATCGGCCCCGGTGGCCCGGTCGTCCCCGGCCCGCCGCCAGCCCCAAGCAACAGCGTCGTCATCCCTCCGATCGATGCCGAGGTCGTCTGGCAGCAGATGGTCGATACGATGGACGACTTCTTCAAGATCCAGTCGGAGCAGCGCGTGGTATTCGCCAACGGCATCCCGGCCGAGGGACGGATCGACACCTATCCACAGACTGGCGCGACGCTCCTCGAACCGTGGCGCGGCGATTCGGTTGGCTTCCGCGAGCGGCTCGAATCGACGCTCCAATCGATTCGCCGCTCCGGCTCGATGCGGCTGATCCCCGATCCCTCCGGCTGGCGGGTCGAGGCGGTGGTACTCAAGGAACTCGAAAACCTCCCCCGGCCGATGCGGGCCACCGCCGGCGGCGCATCATTTCGCAACGACGACTCGCTCTACCGCTACGGCACGCCGCTCGCCACACTCGGCCAGCAGGTCGGCGACCAGCCACGTCCGGTCGCCAATCCGACGCCGAACCTCGGCTGGATCCCCCTCGGCCGCGACCCACTCCTCGAGCAGAAGATGCTCGGCAAGGTCCTCGGCCGGCTCGGCGTGGCGCCCGTGCCACAGGCCGGGCCCGCCTACCAGGCCGCTGATCCCGCCACCGGCCTCCCCGCCACGCTGCCCGGCCCCGCCACGAGCACGACAAGCGCCGCCCCGATGGCAACCGGCCCCGTCTACGGGGCCCCGATCCGCCCGGAGCAGTTGCCCCCCGGCGCCCTCGTCGCCCCGGGGCCGCCGGTGCCGATCGAGTCGCTTCCGGTGCCGGCGCCGAAATAGGCTCGGGCAGGGACGGATTCAGACTCAAGCGTGGCTTCGGGGTCGCCCGTGCCCCGTCGCCGGACGTTCGCTACGGGCATCCATGCCCTCCGCTCTCTCCGCGCCGCTATCGCTTTCGCCCTCCGGGCTGCGCTCACCGGCGAGGCCGGCTCTCGGAGCACGGGCGACCCCTCGCTGGCGGCGCTGGGCGCAGTGTTGTGCGATGCCCATCGGCCGCCCCGTCGGCCGAGGAGCGTCTTCCTGGCTTCAGCCGGGCAGACTGCGATGAAAGTGGACGTGCTTCCACGCGCCGTCGATCCGCTGCCAGATACGCGTCTCTTCGCACAGCGCGGTGATCGGGCGGCCGGCTTCGTCGAGCTTTTGGGTCATCCGCATGTAGGCGACCACGGCGGCGTCCTCGCCGAGGAGCCGGACGTTCGGCGAGGCGAGCGTGATCGTCGGCACGACGGCCGGCTTCGAGCCGCCGGCGCCGAGCTTGAAATAAAACTCGTGGAAGGGGAGCCCCTCGACGAGCTGGCCGCGGGCCTCCGGCTCGAAGCAGGTGATGTCGTAGGCCACGAGCGACGTGTAGGTCTTCCAGTCGCCGGCGACGATGCTCTCGAGGAGCTTGCGAGTGAGGGCGAGGAGGTGGTCGGCAGTGGCGACGGCCATGGGGGCTCCGGCGTGAGGGGAGAAAGGGGAGGAGCAGAGGGGAAGAAAGGGGGCGAAGAGCTACTCGGCGACGAGGCCGAGGGCGGCGAGCTTGCTCCAGCATTCGTCGCGCTCGCGGCAGCGCTCGAGGCCCTGCCAAGTTGGGTCCTGAACGGTGAGGAAAGTCTCGCGGTCGGCCGGGACTACGCCGGTGGCGGCGAGCCGGCGGATCACCTCGCGGTCGAGCCGCGTCAGCCGCATGGCCTCGACGCGGTAGTCGATGAACGCCTCCCAGACGAGCGGGAACAGCGGCTTCACGATCTGCTCGCCGATCGTCGTGGCGTATTGTCGGATCTCGAGTTGCGCGTGGGCATCCATCCGCAGGGCGAGAAAGTGGAGCAGATTGTGGAGGTCGATCTTCCAGTAGGCCTCGGTGTAGGTCGAGAGGGGAAGATCCTTGCGAGCCTGTTCCCGGGCGATGCCCGCCTCGAGCCGCTCCTCGTAGACGCGCCGAGCGAGGCTCTGGAGTTCCGTCTCCAATTGCGTGAAGCGATGGCCGGCGGTGGGGGTGAGGCAGCCGTCCGAGCCCTGCCGATTGGTGCTCGCCTGGGAGCGCCACTCGCCGTCGTGCGTCGCCTGCATCGAATCGATGGCGAGGGAGTAGCGCGTGGAATACTCGTTGATGTTGGCCGTGCGGTGGCGCACCCACTGCCGCCAGCAGTCCATCGGGACGCGGACGACGAACTTCAGCTCCGCCATCTCAAACGGCGTCGTGTGGGCGTGCCGAAGGAGATAGCGGATCAGTTGGCGATCGTCGCTCACCTTCCGCGTGCCGTCGCCGTAGCTGACACGCGCTGCCTGGACGACTGCGGCGTCGTCCCCCATCACGTCGACGAGGGCGACGTGGCCGTCGTCGAGCACCGGGAACTTCTTCCAGCGGAGCGAGTCGACGAGTTGGTGGCGGTCGGTGGGGGCTGGCGAAGGCATGGTGGCGGTCCGGGGGATGGGCCCCACAGAATGGACCGCCGCCGACCGGCTGGCAAGGGTCGGCAGCGGTGCCCGCGGGTGCGGGCCCCAGACGCCCCGGCAGGCCGGGCCAACGATCGGGCCGGCGTCAGTCCTTGGCGAGGAGCTCCTGGAGCAGGTTGGCGAGTTGGCGGGCATCGTCCGATTTGCGGAGCGTCTCGATCCGCGGGGCCTTGACGCCGAGCTTCGAAAGCGAGCCGGTGATGCTCGTCCAGAGCTTCTCCCGCTTCTTCCCTTCGGCGAGGTAGAGGTCGGTGACCTGCTCGCCGAGCCGCTGGAGGAGGGCGGTGTCGAGGTTGTCGTAGTAGTTCTTGACGATCTTCTGCTGGTACTTGGACAGTTCGGCCATGGTGTGGTGGACCCCCGGGGAGGGTGGTGAGGCGGAAACGGGTGGAAGGAGTTTGCGACAGGGACTACAGTATTCGCTATCGGACGACGCCGGGACTATCGGCCACGATCCGCCTCGACCGGGAATTCTCCATGCCGAAGATCACTTTTGCCAACGAGAAAAAGGAAATTCAGGTTCCGGAAGGGGCCAACCTCCGTCAGGAGGCCCTCCAAGCCGGAGTGGCCCTCTATCCGGGCGTCCACAAGGTGCTCAATTGCCACGGCTTTGGGAGCTGCGGAACCTGCCGCGTGCTGATCACCAAGGGGATGGAGAATTGCTCCTCCAAGGGGATCATCGAAGGGGCCAGGCTCGGCGTGTCGCTGGCCTACATTGGCAACGAGGAGACGATGCGGCTGGCCTGCCAGACCCGCGTCAACGGCGACATCACCGTCACCACCTGCCCGCCGCTGAATCTCTTCGGCGACAACTTCTTCAGCTGATGGGTGTCGTGACGCCGCTTGACGGCCGGAAGGGGGCGGGGTGAAGGAAGTCATCGCCGTCGTCAAGCCGTTCCTCGCCGAACGCGTTCTCGAGGCGCTGAAACTCGCCCCGCTCGAGGCCTGCACCGTCCGCGAGGTGAAGGGCTACGGCCGGCAAAAGAACTATCTCGATCGCTACGGCGACAGTGAGTATTCGCTGGCGTTCCTCCCCAAAGTCGAGATCCAGATGTGGGTCGACGATGCCCGCGTCGATGAGGTCATCGAACGCGTCCTCGAGGTTGCCCGCACCGGCCGGATGGGGGATGGCAAGGTGTTCGTGATGCCCGTCATCGACTGCCTCCCGGGCTGAACGGCCGGTTTTGGCCTCTTTTCCGCCTCCCGAAGCTGGTGTAGAGGCCGATCGGGCCACCGACTACACTCCGGACGGAGTTCCCCCATCTTTCCCAGGCGTCAAATCCCATGCAGCGCATTTCCATGCCCTCCTCCCGTCGTGGCCGTCGGTTTGCTGGATGGGCGGGGGGATGGCTCGTTGCCGGCGCGGCTGTGACCGCCGTGGCGCAGGATGCCGCCAGCCGCCGTTTCGAGGAGATCGCCGGGGATGCCGCCCGGGCCGTGGGGAGCTTCCGTCCCGTCAGTGATGCCTCGCTCGACGCCGCAGCGAGCAACCTCCGCTCGGCGCTCTTGCCGCTCGACGCCCTCCTCGGGCGGAGCAAGAGCGGGGCCGATTGGCGGACGTATCTCGATTGGCCGGCGCTCGAGGCCCAGGCGGCGTCGGGTCAGGCGGCCGATCCGAAGGTCCTCCGCGATCTCGAGAAGAAACTCGGGAGCCCTGAGATGGGGCTCGACATGCCGCAATTCGTCCGGGTCCGCAAGGCGGTGACGAAGTATGCCGAGGTCGCCGACGTCGCCCGCGGCAACGGTGCCCAACAATTCAGCGACCGGCTCGACAAGCTCTCCTCGGCTCTCCTCACGGCGAGCGCCTCAGGTCAGGCCGAGGCGCTAGCGCCGGTGGCGCCGATCCTCGATCGGCTCGTCGAGTCGGGGCAGGCGCCGGGCGTCGTGGCCGCTGTCCGCGGGGCCAACTCCCGCCCCAACATCCACCTCGAAGTCGCCGAGGCTCTCCTTGCCCCGGCCGTCAACCGCCCGATCGACCAGGTGCAGCCGGTCGATGACGTCGTCCTGGGAACGCGGATCCGCGGCACCGGGCACACCACTGGCAACGTCCGCCTCGACTTCGTGCCTTCGGGGGAGAAGGCGGTGTTCGACATCGTCCTCGGGGCCACGAACATCTCCCACACCCGGGGAACGCAGGGGCCGGTCACGGTCAACAGCCGCGGCGTCACCGCGATCGACGCCCGGCGGCGGATCTTTCTCGACGAGCACAACGTCTCGTCGTCGCCCGTCGAGGCCTCGGCCGAAACAGACTCCACCGTCACCGGCCTGGGGATCAATGCCCGCTTCGGCAAGCGGCTCATCCGCCGGATCGCCAGCAAGAAAATTGCCGAGAGCAAGGCCCAGGCTGAGGCCGTGGCCGAGGGGAAGGCCCGCGATCGGATTCGGACGCAGTTCGGCGAACAGACGGAGCCAGCCATCGGGCAGATGCGAGATCAGTTTCGGCAGAAGGTGCGCGGGCCGCTCCAGGCCCAGGGCCTCTACCCTGAATCGTTCCACATGCACACCACCGACAGCCACCTGCGGATCGTGGCCCGGAAGTCACTCGCCAGCCAGTTGGCCGCGTTCTCTGGGCCACCGCCGGCCGCCGCTGGAAACCTCATCACGGCACAGATCCACGAGTCGGCCGTCAACAACGTCCTCGAAGAGAAGCTGGGCGGAAAGATCGTCACGCAGGACGACGTGGCCCGGATCGCCAAGGAGCAGAATCTGAAGATGCCAGATTCGCTCGGCAGCGATCCCGACGCCGAGCAGAAGACCTGGGCGATCACGTTCGCCAAGTACCGCCCGGTGACGGTGGCCGCCGACCAAGGCCGTGTGAAGGTGACCGTCCGTGGCGACAAGTTCGTCTCCGGCGAGCGGAGCTTCCCCGGCATGGACATCGCCGCGGTCTACGCTGTGGGGCAGGGGCCGAAGGGGCCGGTCCTCGTCCGCGAGGGGAACGTGCAGATCAGCCCGCCCGGCTTCAAGTCGGGCGATCGGAAGCTGACCATGGCCGAGACCTCACTCCGCCGCATCCTCCAGAAGCGGTTCGACAAGGTCTTTAAGGATGCGATCGAGATCGAGCCGCTGCCGCTCCAGGGGGAGCTTGCGAGCGTCGGCCCGCTGCCGATGAACCAACTCGAATCGCGCAAGGACGGCTGGCTCGTGGCGGGCTGGCGGAAGGGGCCGGCCGGCGGCGGCGTCCCGACGGAGGTGGTCTTGAGCGAGCGGTTTGTCGATAGCGCCGCCGACACCGGCAAGGCGATGTTCCGCCGCGTCGCGGCCAGGGTCGCCGAGCGGATCGACACCGCGGCGGAGTGAGCGAGTTCTTTGAACAACTCGAACACCTGCCCCAAGTGTCAGTCACGTGACATCATCGTCGTCTCGATGCGAAAGACGAAGAGCACGATCATCCCCATCGCCTTCACGATGGCAGGCTGTGTGAATCTGTCCCGCCACGTGTGCGGAGCGTGTGGATTCACGGAAGAGTGGATCCACGACAAGAACGACATCGACAGGCTGCGGGCCAAATTCGCTGCGAAGCAGACGCCGTGAGCCGGAAAGAATCGGCGCAGCGACGTCGTCCTACCGGCGGGAGACGGTCGACTGTACGGGTGTTCCTGTCCTTGGTACACTCGAAAAGCCATCCGAGTCCTCACGCGCCCACCATCCTCTAGGTGCACACGATGACATTCACCGCCGTCTACATGGCCGTGCCCGAGGGCTACATCGGATTCGTCGAAGAGATTCCCGGCGCGAACAGTCAGGGCGAGACGCTCGACGAGGTTCGAGAGAATCTCCGCGAAGCCGTTCAACTCGTTCTGGATGCGAATCGCGAGTTGACGGAGCAGGCCTTGGAGGGCAAGGACGTGGAACGAGAGCCCTTCGAGATGGCTTCCTGATGAAGCGAGTCGATTTGATTCGTCATCTTGAAGCCTGCGGCTGTGCCTTTCTTCGCGAAGGTGGGCGGCACACCGTCTATGTGAATCGAACCGCCGGGAAAGTATCGACGATTCCGCGATATCGCGAGATCAACGACTTCATGGCGAAGAAGATCTGCCGTGAACTGGAAATCGCTTGGCCCGGCGATCCGAAGAAACCGGGGCCCGGGGAATCGAACGACGCGACTGACACGCCCTGAAGCCTGTCGAAGTGGCGTTCTTCGCCCCGGCGATCGCTCCGGCAATCGGTGATGGGACGACGTGAGTCATGGACCTCGCTGACGCAGAAGCCCGACTGAGGATCACGCTCCCGGAGCGGCATCGTCAGGCCATGCAGGATGCGTCCGATCCAGTCCACGAGTGGTGTGATTTCTTGGTGCCGGAATCACCGCACAGTCTGTTGCGATGGGTAGAGGTGAACGAACTCCTGCACGCCGCAGAGTCGCTGTCTTGCTGGCCGTCGTTCCTGGTGGCGTTCGCTTCGAATGGGTGCAGTGACTATTTCGCCTACGATCTGCGCTCGGAACCGTCTGGTGTGGTCTACGTCGATCCGGATTACACGATCGAGGAGAACCTCACCGCCGAGGACCGGTTGGTGTACAGTTCCTTCGAGGAGTGGTACGAATCACGCCGTCGCCACCAAAACTCCTGAAAGACTGCCGGCCGGGGACATTGGGAGTGCCCCCTCCGGACTGTCGAAGACGGCGCATTGGGCGGGGGGCGATGATCGCGACGTTCACTGGGGCCTGACGCGCGAACCGCGCCGCCTTGCCTCGACGTCGGTCACTGCCCCGGCTTGGGGTCGTCGATCGGTGCTGGCATAACCTTCTCGAACGGGCGCACCCACAGCGAGCGGAACTGGAGCGGGTTGCCGTGGTCTTGGAGCGACAGCGGCAGGGCGTCGGCGTGCTGCTCATAGCGCGGCGGATCGGCCCAGCT
>CAJAYZ010000546.1 GCA_903949225.1 uncultured Planctomycetaceae bacterium | reverse complement strand
GTGTAGGCGTTGCTCGACCAGGGGATGATGGTGCGGAGGGGGCCTGTGAAGTTGCGGGTCGTGGCGGCGGCGATCCGCCGCGTGTCGCCAGCGGTGAGGCCGGCGATGATCTCGTCGAGCACCTCTCCCGCCTCGATCCGCGCACGCCACTCCGCCTCGCAGCGGAGGAGGTATTTCTCGGTCACCATCTCGAGGATCGGGCCGACGTTCTGGGCCATGCCGCCATGGACGAGCACAAGCGATTCCTGGAGATCGACGCCCAGCGGCACGGCGTCATGCCGGGGGAGGAGACGGCCGCGACTGACCCCGAACTCTGGATCCCCCTCGGCGGCGACGACCCCGCGGATGAGCTTCGCGGCCGGCCACACCCCGCCGGAATCCTGCCACCCGCCGCCACTCCCGCCGAGCCACTCACCGAGGATCGCCCGGGCCGCCACGAGACGACGCTCCTGCTCGTCGAGCCCGCCTGTGAGCGAGCGGGCCTGGCCGGTGGCCCGCATGCAGACACTGATCAGCGCGGCGAGGAGGTTCGTCGAAACGGCGAGCCGCGATCCCTTCGGAATCCCGTTGACCGAGCTGACGAGCTCCAGGCCATGCCCGGGGCCGACCACGGCGGCAAGGACGTCGGCAAGCGACTCTCCAGATCCCTCGATCCCCGGTGGCACGATCCCGGCAGCGATCACCGCCGCCTTCAGCAGCCCGAGGTGATCCCGGCCGAAATCGAACACCTCGCCGAGATCGGAGATGTCGGCCGTGGCGTCGAGGTCGATGCTCGTCAACCGCAGCAACGGCTCGTCGATGACCCGGAGATAGACCTCCACCGGCGGCCGGGGGGCGGCGTCGCGGCCGTGCACGCCGAGGTCGACCGACACGTTGAGAACGCGGGCGGCCTCGGGGCAATCCATCCCCAGGAAGAAGATGTCGCTCCAGCCGGCGTGCGACAGATCCATCCGCACCGGCGTCGATTCCTGGAGGAGCGGGAACGGCGTCCTGACGCCGGCCGCCCCGCGCTTGAGCAACTCGGGCCGGATGCGGAGCGGATGGTCGTCGGGATGCCCGACCCGGAACATCCACTGATTGCCACGGATCGACCGCACCGACTGCCGCACCTGATTGGCGAGCGTCTGGAGGCCAAGCTCGCGGTAGGCGCTGGCAAGTGCGCTCGACAGGGCCGCTGAAGGACCATCGGCCTGCTGGCGCGCGAGGAGGACATCGATCGCCTCCTCGAAGCGGCGGCCGAGGAGATGGTGAACGGCCGAGGCTGGAATCAGCCCCGCCGTCGCGGCCGAGTCCTCGAGGGACGCGGGGAGATGGTAGCGATGGATGGAGGCAAGGAAGAACAGCGCCCGGACGCGCCGGTAGAGATTGGGGCAATCGCGCCGGTAGGCATCGAGGGCTGCCGACTCCGCCAGGAGCGGAGAAGTCCCCGCACCCCGGCAGGCTTCGTCGACTGAACGGTCCCGCGTGGCCGGATCGGCCGCGGTGATGATTCCGACGAGCCTGCTCATGACACCTGCGGTTGTCGGGCGAGGAGTTCGACGACCTGCGCCAGCACGTGGGCGCGGTCGCGCCCCGAGAGGGCCAGGGCCATTTGGGCTGTGAGCAGGCCGTACGGGAGGCCGAGATCGTAGCGGGCGCCCTGCACCTGATGGGCGAGATACCGCTCCTGCCGCGCCAGTCGCGCAAGCGCCCCCGAGAGATTGAGGCGGCCGCTTCCGTCGGTGGACGCGAGCAGCTCGAAGATCGCCGGCGTCAGCACGTGCATACCGAAGAAGCAGAGATAATGACCCGCACGCAACCCCGGAACGACGAGCTCCTGCTCGGCCTGCGTCGGCGTCGGCTTCTCGAGAACGGTGTCGATCTCGTAAAGCCGACTTGCGTTGGCTACGCGGCGCCCACCGACGGCGCCGAACCAGGGGAGCATGCTCTCCCGGGTCGGCTGCACGGCAGACACGGCACACTGCTCCCGACGCGCCGTCTCGACGAGCTGCTCCGCACAGCGTGAGGGAACGTCGCTCACGTAGAGGTGATCGCCGACGAAGTGGAGGAACGGCTCGTCCCCGACGAACGCTCGGGCACAGAGCACCGCGGCCCCGTAGCCGTTGGGCTCGTGCTGGGGGATCATCTCGAGACGGCTGGGACGCCGATCGATGGCTGCCTGGAACGCCGACTCATCCCCAGGCCTAACGACGACAGCGATCTCGTCGGCACCGGCGGCGAGGGCCTCATCGACGATGATGCCCAGGGCCGAACGGACCACCCCATCCCGATCGACGAGCCGCTGGAGGGGATGCTCCTGGGGGGTTTTTCCGGCAGCGGTGATCACGGCGCGGCGGAGATTCATGGCAGCTCCGTGGGGAAGACTGGAAGGCCGCTGAAGAATCGCTCGTTGGCGTTAAAAATGCAACTCGCCACCCAAACTCCACCCCCAGAGCCGGTCACGAGCGAGGAGAGGCCCATCGGGCGAGATCGGGCCAGCCGTAGAGCTCGACCAGATGGCGGCGCGCAACTTCCGCCCAGGCGTAGTTGGCCCGCACCCAGTCACGGCCTCGACGCCCCATCGCCTCGAGGTCTGCCGGCGGGAGCGCCGTGGCAAGCGAGAGTGCCTCCGCGAGCCCGGCGACGGTCGGCGCCACACTCCAACCGCAGGCCATCCGTTCCACCTCCCCCCACGGCGCTGCGGTCGTGACCACCGCCGGAACGCCGCAGGCGAGCGCTTCCCCGACGGTGAGGGCGAAGGCCTCGGAACGGGAGGGAAGGACGAAAAGATCGAGGCCGGCAAAATGTTCGCCGAGGCGATCCATCGGCACAGCGCCACCGATCTCGACTTCGGAGCCGATCCCGAGCCGATCCGCAAGCTGATTGAGCGAAGCGGTCATCTCGGCCGGCCCAGGCCCGTCGATCGCCAGCCGCCAGCCCTGAGGACGGGCCAGCTTCCAAGCCCGAAGGAGGATGTCAAGATTCTTGATGGGGAGGATCCTGCCGAGATATCCGGCTCGGCGTGGGGATCCCGGCGCCCGTCCGCGCGGCGCGTCGGCCGGCGGGACAATCCCCAGCGGCACGAGCACCGGCCGGCAGCCCGGAAGGAGCGCGGCCAACTCCTCACCCTCCAGCGGCGAAGTCACATGGATAGCGTCGGCAGTTACGAGACGGCGCCGCAGCCAACCCTCCCAGACGGCCCGCTTCCGCCACGGGCTCTTCCGCAGCGCCTCCTGCCGCAGCATCCCGTGCGGCGACACGACGAGCGTCGCGCCACAGTCGACCGCCGCCGCCGCTGCGGCGATCACCGGCGCCACCCACACGCCATGGACATGAACCACGACCGATCGACCCTCGGCACGGGCCGCCGCGGCCGTGGCCTGCACCACGGCTCGGACGCGCCGCGCAGCCTGCCACTGGCCCCGCGGATGCCACGGCGCGGAAACTGCATCGACGGTCACCCCTGACCGTCGGCCGGCCCCGGCAATCACCGCGCCGAGCGGACCGGCATGCTGGCCCGTGATGCCGACCGGCACCCCGATCCCAGCCAGCCCCTCCGCCAACTGCCCGACACAGACCGGCACGCCGCCGTCCTCATCGAGCGTGCTCGAGACGAGGAGGACCCGCGGCAGGGGATCGGCCACTGTCGAGATCGGCACGCTCATCGGTCGGCACTCCTGACGTTGCTCGCGGAAGGGCGGGGAGCGCGCGGCGCTCTCAGCGGCCAACACCCCAAAAAACCCCGGCTTTTGTGGTGGGGTCTTGAGTGGAAAAAGGCGAGGCTAACTTTTCCACGAACACAGAGGGATGCCTTAAACTCCTGCCATGAACATCACGTACTGCTGGACCGAGCCTTCAGGATACCTCGCCGCCTGTCTCAATGAACTCGCCCGACGACCGGGGGTGAACGTCTCCCTCCTCCATTGGTCGCCACCTTCGATCGCGCCGTTTGATCTCGGGCTCTTCAGGGATGTCACCCCGCGGGTCCTCTCGGAGGGGGAACGGCACAACACCTCGGCCGTCAGGGACATCGTCGCAGGGACGCGGCCCGACGTCGTCGTCTTCGCCGGCTGGGCCCACCGTCCTTACGTGAGCCTGCTCGACGAGCCACGCCTCCGTGGGGCAAAGTTCGTGATGACCGCCGACACGGCCCTGCGGTTCACCTGGCGGCAGCGACTGGCGCCGCTGCGGATCGGCGGGCTCCTCAAGCGCGTCGATGCCCTCAACGTGCCGGGGGACCGTGGCTACCAGGTGATGCGCTCCTGGGGGGTGCCCGGACGGAAGATCACGCGTCTGCTCTACGCCATCGACTACGAAGGCTTCCGGGCTGCAGGAGAGCCCCGCTTCAACGATGCCGTCTGGCCGAAGCGATTCCTCTTCGTTGGTCGTTACGTGCCCGCCAAGGCGATCGACACGCTTGTCGAGACATACCGGGCCTACCGCCAACGCGTCACAGACCCGTGGCCGCTGACGACGTGCGGCGCCGGTCCGCTCGAATCGCTTTTCGAGGGTATCGATGGCGTCGACAACCGTGGATTTCTCCAGCCCGCCGACCTCGGCCGGGTGTTCCGCGAGGCGGGGGTGTTCGTGCTCCCCAGCCGCGTGGAGCCGTGGGGGCAGGTGATCGTCGAGGCAGCAGCCTCGGGGCTCCCAGTGATCTGCAGTCAGGACTGCGGAGCCGGCGTCGAGCTTGTCCGGGATTACCACACGGGATTCATCATCCCCACCGACGATGTGGAGGCCGGTTGTCGAGCGCTGACGCGAATGCACCATGCCCACGCCGAACTCGCCACGATGGGCCGGGAGATCCGCCATGCAGCCGCAGCCTATTCGGCCCATCGCTGGGCCGACAATCAACTCGGCCTGTTTGCCCGCCTCCTCGATCGCCCTGACTAACTCGCATGCCCCAGGGGCTACGAGGGGCTCGGGGCCAAGGGAGACGGGGCGGGAAGAAGCGGCCTCGACGGCGGAGCCGGCAACGTCGGAGGGGTGAACACTGGCGACAACGGGGCCCCGGCCGGACTGCGGCGGGCCAACGCCACTTGGCGATCACGGAGGTGCTTTTTCCACGCTCCGCCGGCCGGTTCCGTGACCGCCCAGCCAGTCAGAATGATCGCCAGCAATCCAACTCCACCCGGCGCAAAGTACGAAGATTCGGCGACGTTCGTGAGCATCGACGTCATGACTACCGCGAAGGGGACGATGCCGCCACGGCTGCCATAGAGCATGAGAGCGCCCAGCCAAAGATAAACGAGCAGCCCCAGGGGAATCCCGAATTCCTCCAGGATCACGATCGGCAACACTCCCTTCTCAACCGTCGCCATGAGGGGGAGGCCGAGATACGGATCACGCAAGATATTCGCTCGCTTCGCCGGCGTTGAGCCCACGCCGAAACCGATCCCGCTGAGGGGGTATCGGCGGATATTTTCGCTCATCGTGTCGATCAATTCTTGACGTGTTGACATCCCCTGCTCGAGCAGTGAAACGTCTTCTTTCTCACCGTATTTCAAAAGAAACTGCCTCATCCCACCGACGATTTCCCGGCCAGCGACAATCAGCATAAGGAGGACTAGCGCCCCTGCAACGCCGAGCCGGGCTGCGACGATCCGCGGATTCTCGCCCCTCGCGAACAGGACGCTGCCGAACAACTGTACGATGAACGCTACGCCAACTCCCCCTGCCAACGCCACCGCGGCCCCGCGAGACCCGGTCCAGTAAAGTTCGACAACAGTAAGCCCGAGCAGGAGCACACGCCACCAGCGCAGCGGCCGAATCGTGAGACATTGCGTCGTGAGGATGGCCGCCACGGTAGCGGCGATCATCCCCATGGTCTGCGAGTGGTAGATCACGCCGCAGAAAAAGCCTGAGAATCCCATCGTCCCACGCCCGGCGAGGCGCATCGGCAGACCGAAGAGGACCACGAGCATCAGGCTTCCGAAGATCGTCTGGATGGTGAGGTGCCGCTCGGCCGGTGCCATCCATGCCCAACCGCACAACACGGTCATGAAGACGACCGCAAACATGATCGCTTTGAGAACCGAGACATCGGTGCTCAAGCTTGCCACCATCGAATGCCCAAAGATAAGGATCAACAGCGCAACCGTCGCGACTGCAAGCCCCCCCAGTTTTGCCGTCGATGAACGGCTCGGACCATGGAGTAGGACCGAGAAGGCAGCGGCAAAGAAGATGACGAACCGCAACTGCGCCGCGTAGAGGGGCGATCCACAGAAAACGTGGCTGATCATGTTAAACAGCCAGCAAAAGAACAGGGAGAGAATCGCCTGCCGCCGTCCCGTAAAGGCCCAACCGATGAGCACAAGGTAGGCGAGGGCCGAGGTCGGCGACGACGCCACGCGCAGGATCGTCGCCAACAAGGGGACGAGGATCACGCCGATCTGCTGGAATCGAAAGCCGCCACCGTCGACCCGGGCGGGCGCCCGGGGAAGAAAATCCCCCCAGCCACCGTCGAAGGTTGACGCGGAAGCGGCGTGGACCGGCGATGTCGTGGCTGTGTTCATGGCAGCGTTTGCAAAAACAATCGCTCAACGAAAGGTTGGCTCGAGACTTTCGAGCCGATTCAGAAACAACCGGACCCCGGCGGCTGGGGAGAATCGCTCCGCTACCGCATGGACACGCCGGCGTCCGGAAGTTTCGATCTTACCGGCCGAAAGCGACCTCTGCATCGCCTCGGCCAGAGGGCGAACCCGCCCGGCCGGCACGATCATCCCCCCCTCCGGATCGTCGATCATCGCCGCCGCCCCGCAGCCGTCGCTGCAAACAACCGGTGTTCCAGCGATCAACGCCTCGTTGACGACCATTCCCCAGCCATCGTGCCGGCTCGGGACGACGCAGCAATCGCTGCCCGCGATCGCCCGGCGGATCGCCTCGTTGGGGAGCGTGGCGTGGAAACCGATCCGGTCGGCGACTTGCAACCGCTCGGCTGCCCTGCGGAGTTCGTTCCGGAGCGGCCCGTTGCCGTAGAGATCGCACCGCCAAGGCATCCCTTTCACTCCCGTCAGGGCAGCGAGGAGCAGGTCGAACCCCTTCCTTCGGATCAACTGCCCGGCGGCGACGAACCGGAACACACCGTCAATGCTTCGATCCACGGCCGGCCACGGCTCGGCCGGAACGGCGAGATAGTAGCCGAACACGCCGATCTTCTCCTGTGGAAACCCGACCGCCTCGAAGAAGCGCCGCCCGACGTCTCCCATCGCCAGCACGAAGTCGACGCGAGATCCCCAACGGTGCACAAGCAATCGTCCCCGTGCACGTTTCAACCAGCCGGCCCATGGCCCCTGCTCCGGAGCCTCGGAAAGAATTGCGAGTCGCGCCGATGACGTCGACAAGAGTCTGAAGGCACGCCACACGATTGCGTGCGAGAAGAAGCCGGAGAAGACATGGAGCGAATCAGCGCCACGATGGGCGACCAGCGTCTTGAATCCTTCCGCCGTGGAGACGTCGACGACGCGAACCTTCTCGTGGGGCGACTGTTGCCATCCCTGCAAGACACGCTCCGCGGGTAGCCCGGATTCCGCGGCAAGGATCACCTCACCCGAAACCGCCGCCGAAAGGGCCTCGAGAAAATCGTACTGGTGCGGGCTGACAATCGGCTGCCAGAAGACGATCCGCCGCAGCCCCGCCGGCACATCGCGACTCACGTCCTCACGACCTCTGCAAGGGTACCCGAACCGACGACCCGGCCCCGGTCGAGGCGGTAGACAACGTCACACTGTTCGACGGTCGACAGCCGATGAGCGATGATCACGAGGGTCTTGGCCCCATGGAGCGCGTTGACGGCAGCCATGACCTCGCTCTCGGTGGTGGTGTCGAGGGCACTGGTCGCCTCGTCGAGGACGAGCACCGCTGGATCGTGGTAGAGGGCCCGTGCAATACCGATTCTCTGACGCTGGCCCCCCGAGAGCCGCACGCCCCGCTCCCCCACGACGGTCGACAGGCCCTCGGGTAGCGTGGCGACGAAGTCATCGAGGCGGGCTGCCCGGATCGCCCGCCCGAGAGCCTGCTCGTCGATCTCCTCCGGCGGCACGCCGAAGGCGACATTCTCGCGCAGCGAATCGTCGCAGAGGTAGATGCTCTGAGGCACATATCCGACCAGGTTCTGCCAGCCACGCAGGTTGTCACGGATGTCGACGCCGTCGACCGTAACCCTCCCCTCGGCCGGTGCGAGAAGGCCGAGGAGGACGTCGACCGCCGTGCTCTTCCCGGCACCGCTGCCACCGATGATTCCGACCGCCGTTCCGTGGGGAATACGGATCGTCACGCCATCGAGCGCCGGCGCGGGGGCGGCGGGAAAGCGGAACACGATCCCCTCGAGGGCAATCGATCGTTGGAATTCGATCCCTCGCAACGCCTTCGGGGGCTCGGAGGAGAGTTGCAGATCCTTGTAAAGGGCTGCGAGCCCCGAGGCACCAAAGCGGAAATTCTGGATAGCCAGCGCGAGCCTGTTGACCGAGGGGAGGAGCCGGAACGCCGCCGTTGCGAACAGCCCGAGACTGGAGACCATGTCGCGGCTGTCACGCCCCTGCCACAGCATTGTCCCCGCCAGCACGCAGAGCGTCGTCACGGCGACGAGTTCGAGCCACATTCGCGGCAACTGTCCCATGACGATCTGGCGGACCGAAAGATCGGCAGCGACCCGGTTGTGCCGATCGTATTGGTCAACGAAATACTTCTCCCGGCCTCGGATCTTGACATCCTTCGCACCCCCAAATCCCTGATGGACGTGGCGAGTGACGATCGCCGCGAGCCTGAATCGCATGGCCCCCCAACGCTCCATCCGCTCTCCGGTGATCCACCCGAGGAATTTCATCGAGATCCCGAGAGACGCCGCGGCGACAAAGGTGCCGATGGGCTCGAAAAAAGCAAGGAGGGCCACAATTCCAAGCAGGACGAGACTGTCGCTCACCGACGCCAGCAGCGTCGAGCACAACTGGGAGAAGTTGGACGCCTCCGACATCGTCCGCATCAACTCAGCCGAATTCCGGCCGAGGTGGAATGACCATGGCTGGTTGAGGTAGATCGTGAACAGCCTCCTTGACAGACTCGTCTGGAGGTTCGAAATGAACCTCGACTGCCAGTAGGCTGAAAAGAGAAGGAAGCAGGTCTTCAGCAGGTAGATGAGGAACAGCACGAGGAAGGCCCCGATGATGAGGGTTTCCTTCGTCGGATTTCCCAACCAGGCGAGGATCGCGCTGGCCATCGGGGATGGCGCCGCGTCATCGAGCGTCAACGCCGCCAGCGCCGGGATCATGAGGCCGACGCCGAGCATTTCAAACACCATGCTCACGATCATCATCCCCAGAAGAACGAGCGCTGCCGTTCGTTGCCTGGGGGTGAGGATCGACCAGACGTCGGAAATCATCTTCGGGATGTTCATGGCCGCGAAACCTCCACAGGCATCCGTGCGGCGCGCGCATCCCTCTTGAGGGCCACCGCAAGCCTCTCCAGACAAGCCTCCCAGGTGAACCCTGCCGCGCGGCGACGCCCCCGCTCGACCCATGCCCTCCGGAGGACCGGATCGGCGCGGAGGGCACGGACGGCCGCCACCACCTCTGCGGGCCGGCGTTCGTCGACGTACCAGGCCCCGTCGCCAGCCGTCTCAGGCACGGCCGTCAGCCGGCACGCCAGCACCGGCAGCGCCGCAGCCATCGCCTCGAGCGCCACGATCCCGAACGATTCGACGTTGGGGAGGTAGAGCAGCGCCAGGTAGCGGGGCATGATCACAGCAAGTTCGTTGGGTGGCCGAAAGCCGAGGCGACGGAGATTGGGACGGCGGCCGCTGGCCGCGATGCTCCCAGGGTCGTCCAGTGTACCGATGACGTCGATTCCGAGGTTAGGAATGCCCTCCGCGAGGGCGTCAGCGCACGCCAGGATGCTCTCCGCACCATCCCAGCCATTGAGGCCGCCCACCACGAGGAGCCTGTCGGCGTCGTACTCGACCCCACCAAGAGGGGATATCGCCTCGGCACCGGCGGCGAAAAACGCCTCATCGACACCATTCCCCACGACGACGGACCGCTCCGGCCGGAGACCGAAGGAGTCGATGAGGAATCGCTCGAGATAGCGCGACACCGGAAGGACGAGATCTGCGGCCCGGCAGATCCGCCGGAAAAACCACGCCATCCTTGCCCGCTCGAAGCGGGCAACTGCCGTGTGATAGCCGGGAAAACTCGACTCGAAATAGGTGCTGCCGTGGACCGTGATCGCGGTGCGTGCATACCGGGCCGGGGCCCACAGCTCCTGCGGCGACCAGACCCAATCGACGCCGGGGCAGAAGCGGTCGATCGGCGGACGGTTTCCCAGCGCCCACAACAATCGACCGGTCCGGTTGGAGAGGGGAATCGGCGCGACGGGCAGGCCGTGGAGACTGCTTCCGGACGGAAGATCACCATCGACGAGTTGCCCACGCGGCGCCACGACGGAGACTTCGAATCCCGGGCGTGCGGCCAATCCCCGCACCATCCGCGCGATGTGCTTGTCGACCCCGGTGGGCTGCCGGGTCGTGTAGCGGAGGTCGACATGGGCGGCTACGCGGACTGTCAAGCAGCGGCTCCCGGACTGTCAGGAAAGGAGCGGGCCGTGGCGCCCCGGCACGCCGTAGACGAGCGTATCGGGGGGAACGTCGGCCAGCGCGCAGGAATTGGCGCTGACCTTGCTGCGGTCGCCGACGCGACGACCGGGGCCGACCGATGCATGGAGACCGAGGAACACATCCGCGCCAATCCCGGCAAAGCCACCGAGCGTGGCGTAGGGGGCAAGCACACTAAAGTCGCCAGCCGACGCATCGTGCGCTACCGACGCGTGGTAATTGACGAGCACCCCGCGGCCGAGCGAGGCGGCGTCACTGACGACTCCATGCGGACAGACGATCGTTCCCTCTCCCACCACCGCCGACGGCACCACGACGGCGGTCGGGTGAACGAGCGTGAGGAATCGCCCCCCGCGGGCGGAGAGCACCTCGGCCAACCTGCGTCGGACCCCAGGGATGCCGACCCCGAGGAGGAGCCCATCCCCGGGCATGGGCTGATAGGTGTCCGGATTGCCGAGCACCGGCCCCGCCACCCCGGCGCGCGACGCATCGCCGTCCAGAAAGCCCGCAAACAGACCGTCCTCCGCTGGCCAGGCATCCCGCACCCAGCAGCGGACCTCGCGGCCAAATCCACCGCCTCCGACAATCAGGATGCGGCGACAGTCAGGAAACGGCGGGAACGCGCGATGGGGCAACGGCACGGTGCTCCCAGACGGGAAATGAGAACGATGCACAGCGGGGCAACTTCATCCTAACCGACGACGGCGACGAACATCACGCCGCGCCGCCACCATCGACGGTGAGCGTCTGGCCCGTCACGAACGCCGCGCCGGCAGAGGTGAGGAAGTCGATTGCCCCGATGATATCGGCCGTGTCGCCCAGCCGCCCCAAGGGCGTCCTGCGGACGATCCGCTCCCGATCGGCCGATGAGAGCGTCGCCGAAAGTTCGGTGGCGAGAAATCCGGGCGCCACGGCGTTGACGCGGATACCCCGCGGCCCCACCTCCCTGGCAAGGCAGCGAGCAAAGCCCTCGAGCCCGGCTTTCGTCGCCGCATACACCGCCAGCCCCGGGCTTCCCCGGGCGGCGACGACGCTCGACACCACGACCACCGCCCCAGCCTCCGCATCGGGCCGGGCCCTCGGCTGGGCCAGGAACTGGCGGACACACTCGCGCACCAGGACGATGGCGCCGCGGAGATTGACCGTCAGCATGGCGTCGATGTCGGCGTCTGACATGGTGGCGAGGATCCCCTCGGCGGCCACCGCGGCATTGGCCACACAGTGATCGACGCGGCCGAAACGATCGGCGGCGTTGGCCACGAAACGCCGGATGGCGGCGGAATCAGCCGTATCGAACTGCTCGTGATGGACCCGGCCGGGATGCCGCGATGCAAGGCCGTCGAGCGCCGCCGAACCAGATCGCGAAAACGTCGCGATCCGGTCGCCCCGCTCGAGCAATCTCGACGCGACGGCCAAGCCGAGCCCGCGGGACCCACCGGAGATGATTGTTGTCGGAGATGGGCTGGTCATTGGCCGACCGGCCGACGCGACACTTTGCCCGACGGATTCGTGACCAGCTTCCGGGTGAAGTCGAGAACGCGTGGCACGCCGTGAGGCTCGAGGGCACCGCGGCAGGCCGCCAACGCCGCCGCGCGGAGATTCTCCGGCGTGACGCCGTCGGGAAGCGGATCGGTGACAACGATCTGCGCGGCGACGATCTCGCCGGTGATCGCGTTGGGGAGGCCGTAGGCCCGCGCATCGGCGACGCCGGGCACGCCGCGGAGGACATCCTCGACCCTGCGGGGAAAGACCTTGGCCCCGCCGACGACGATCGTATCGCTTCTTCGTCCGGCGAACTCGTAGCGATCACCGCGACGCTCGACGAGGTCGCCAGTCGCGACCTCGGCCGTGTCCCGCGACAGCTGCACGAGAAGTTCCCCGTCTCGCCTGGTCGACAGCCTAGCCCCTCCCGGCAAGGGGCGACCGAGCCATTCGGCAGGGAATCCGGGCAGGCCGTCGGACACGCGGAACACCTCGCCCAGTTCGGTGGTCGCATAGACATGCGCGACCCGCGCCGCCGGGAACAGAGCCCGGGCCTGCTGGAGAAGCTGGCCATCGGCAGCCTCACCGCCGAGGGTGATCCGATCGAGCCTCATCCTTCCGACAGCGTCGGAATCGGCGGAGGCGATCACGCGTCGCAGGAGCGTCGGCGTGGCAGGGAGGATCGTGACGTTTTCGTCGGCAGCCGCACGGGCGACGCAGTCGGGATCGCGAGACGCCGGCACGATCACCCGCCCGCCGGTGAGGATCGCCTGCAACCACACCTGGGTCCCTGCCCATCGGGTGGCGTCATAGACGAGGATCCAACCGCGTCCATGCCATTGCTCCGCAAGACGGGCCGCGGCCAAGAGGGAGTCCCATGAATGTTCGACGAGCTTTGGCGGACCGCTCGTCCCGGACGTTGCCACGACGATCTGGGGCGACGATGAGTCAAACTCGCGCCGTATCCGCCCCTGCGGCGGCCGTGGAACCTCGAGATCGTTGCCGCAGACACTCCAGTCGCGGAGTTCGCCGAC
>CAJAYZ010000545.1 GCA_903949225.1 uncultured Planctomycetaceae bacterium | reverse complement strand
GGCGTCCGCCTCGGCAAAGGTGTGGGCGAACTCGACGACGGACGAACGTCCCTTCAGTCCCTATCGCGTCAGCACCATGCTGACCCCCCAGACGGCGATCTTCAACAGGGCGCCCCTCGAACTCATGACGACCACGGATGTAACGACAGTCACTCGCTACGTGACTTCCGGCCCGCTTAAGGTGCCGATCACGTCGCAGGAGTTCTCGTTCCGCTACAAGTGGAGTCCCGCCTTCCCCACGTACTATGCCCATGACAGCGACCTCGTCAGTCTGCTGACGACGTACACGGCCACGAACCTGACGACGTCGGACGGCTACTACACCTTCGATGAATCGAAACTCAATGCGTGGAAAGCCATAACCAACGGGACCATCGTCTTCAAAGACAACGTCTTCGTCGCGGGAGTGCCGGTGACGGTCCCCGTCTGGCATGCCCAGCGGATCGAGTTTTCTGGAACAGCGAACGTGAACATCGGATTTGCGTCGGCGAGCATGTACCTCGGCACGAAGGCCGTTCCCGGCATCGTGATCGAGAATGGGGCGCTCAGGACGTTCCACTTCCAGGGCAATGTCACAGCGAATCTTCTGATCTCCTTTCAAGCCTCCGTCGACGTCGATTATGTCAATGGCTACATGAACGTCACTGGAAAGGGTGATCTTGGCCTGAGGCTCCCGATTCCGAGCACGTATAAGGCTCTGGCGAGAAACAAAGACTCCATGGACGTGTCGCTGGCCCAAGTGTCCGCCCGCTTCTACGTCAACGCGAAAAACCCCCGTTCCGAAGATAGCCGAGCGACGTTCAAGGTCAGACTCTTCGACGATTTGCCGGAGATCAATGCCACGGTAAGGTTCGGCGCGGTCGCCAAGATTGAAGGTGATTTCTCGACTTGGGATGATGCGCTCAAGAATGCAGCCAATAAAATCGCCGATACGGTAACGAACACAGCCAATACCGTAGCCGATGGGGCAACGAACACAGCCAATACCGCAACCAAGGCGGTATCGAACACAGCAACGAAGACCGTCGACTCTCTCAAAAAGGGCTGGGGTAAACTGGGCCCGCTCGACGGAGCGACGGTCTACTACGACCCGTCCGGCACGAGCCTCGCTGGCGGGGTGGCCTCCTACGATCCGGCGATCCACTTTCACGCCACGACCTCCGCCAACGGTGACTTCACGATGGGCCTGCCGGAGGGCACGACCACCGGCCGATTGGTGATGTTTGGCGGCAAGGACACTTCGACGACGCTTACCAATCACCTCGTCCTCGTGGCGCCATTGACCTCCTCGGGGTTAAGCCCGTTTACCGTGCTTCAAATGGGCATCGTCGATGGTCACTCGCGCGACGAGGCGACGGCGGCGGCGCGGGTCAAGGCGGGGCTCGGATTGCCGGACATCTTCAATGTCAACACCTCACCCTACCTCCTCGCCGCCCTGGTGGGCGTGGAGCCGGCGGCGGCCGTGTTTGCAAGCGACGTCGAGATCACGTCGCTTGTGTCGATGACGGCGGCGAGCCTCAACGGGCTCACCAACAACGCTGGGACCCCTCCCTCGCGGCAGTCGCTCGGGATCCATGCATTCGCGGCTCTCGCCGACTTGGTCGACAGCGCCGCCGAATCGGGTGTACCGCTCAATCTGACGAGCGAGTCGACGGCGCAGGCGATGATCGCGGCCACGGCGACCCGGGCCGGCATCGATCTCTCCTCCGTCTCGCGGCAATCCAACAGCGCTTCGGCCGCCCGCGTGATCGCGGCGATTGTGGCGAAGGTGGGAGCGGTGTCGATCCCCAGCACCGGCGATCCGGTCGAGGTCGGTGCGGCGCTCGACGCGATGGTGCAAGCCCAGATCGTGGCGACGGGCGTCGCTTCCGAACAGCTGGCGGCGGTGAACGCCGGAACGGCGACGGCCGGCGATGTCGAGGCGTCGTTCACAGGCGCCGCGCTCGACACGCTCGTCGCGGCACAGGTTGTCGGCAATCTCGACGCGCCTCAGGTGTCGTTTAGCGATCCGGTCGTGGTCGTCAGCCCCAATGGCTCTGGAACTGCGACCTTCGAGGTGAGCGTGACGGGCGACCCCTCGCCGCTGCTGCCGATCAGCGTCGGCTACGCCACCGAGGACTACACGGCGACGGTCGCCGACGGCGACTACGAGGCGGTGAGCGGAACCCTGCTGTGGGCCGCGGGCGACGCATCGACCAAGACGGTGACGGTGCCGGTGCATGCGGGGACGTCGCTCGCCCCGCGGCAGTTCTTCAAGCTGAAAGCCGCGTCGGTGACCAACGCCGTCGTGCTCGACAATGGCGTCGGGGAGATCGAGCAGGCCCCGGTGTCGACGACGACCGATCTCGCGGTGTCGACCCTCCAGGGAGCTCCGCGGAACACGACCGTGCTCAAGGCGACGGTGGCCCGCGATTCCGCCACCCACGTCGGGTATGCCGGAAGCGTGACGTTCAAGGATGGCGACACCGTCCTCGCCACGGTCGACGTCGACACCGCCGGCGAGGCAACGTGGAGCAGCAGTCTGCTCTCGGTCGGTGAGCACTCGTTCTCCGCTGCCTACAGCGGCGCGACGACCTCGGGATACGACTATCTCTCGAGCGAGGCAACGCCTGTCACCGCGATTGTCGGCACCCCGCAGACGCTCTCGGTCACGGCCCTTGCCGACATCACCTGGGGAGCGTCTTCCACGATGCAGCAGGTGCTGGCGTCGTCGTCGATTGGGATGCCGGTGGCCTATGCGGTGACTGGCCCGGCGACGATCGATGCCGACGGCCTGCTCGAGGTGACCGGGCCTGGCCACGTCGTGGTGACGGTGTCGCAGCCGGGTGACAACTACACCCTCGCGGCCACGCCAGTGACGGTAGCGTTCGACGTTCTGCGTCCGAAGTTGACGGTGCGGATCGACAACCAGACGGCGACTTACGGCGATGATCTCACAGCGCTCAGCTTGACTTCCACGATCACCGGCTTCCTGGGGAGCGACACTGAAGCTTCGCTTGCCGGGCTGCCAGTGCTCTCGATCGCGCAGGGAGCCCTCCATGCCGGGAGCTACGCGATCACGGCGACGACCGCCGCCGACTCCTTCTATGACTTCGTCTACGAGCCTGGCACGCTCACCGTGGGCAAGGCCGCGCTGACGATCATCGTTGACGATCAGACCGTGCCCTACGGCGCGACGATCCCCACCCTCACCTTCGCAGCGGAGGGCTTCGTCAACGGCGAGACGCTCGCGGC
>CAJAYZ010000544.1 GCA_903949225.1 uncultured Planctomycetaceae bacterium | reverse complement strand
CGTGGTGGGCGTGTCGACCGGGGGGCCGGTGGCGCTCAGCGAGTTCCTCCCGGCGTTCGTGAAATCGGCCGGGGTGCCGGTGCTCATCGTCCAGCACATGCCGGCCGTGTTCACCGCCCACCTCGCCGAGCAGCTCACGAAAGTGTGCGGACGACCGGTCCGCGAAGCGACTGATGGCCACGAGCTTGGCGCCGGCGACATCCTCCTCGCCCCCGGTGGCCGGCATCTCAAGGTGGCGCGCAGCGGCACGAAGGTGATCGCGCAGATCGACGATGGCCCCCCCGAGAATGCCTGTCGGCCAGCTGCCGACGTCCTCTTCCGAAGCGCTGCGGAGGCGTGGGGAAGGCAGACGCTCGCCGTCGTCCTCACCGGGATGGGGAAGGACGGGCTCAAGGGGAGCGAGGCGATTCACGCCGCCGGCGGCACGATCCTCGCCCAGGACGAGATGACGAGTGTCGTCTGGGGGATGCCGGGCCATGTAGCTCGGGCGGGGCTGGCCGAGGCGGTGCTCCCTCTTCGTCAGCTCGGGGTCGAGGTGGGGATGCGATTGCGACGGCGCGGCTGAACGCCGCCCCACGGCCGGGCGTGCCCCGGCAAAGGACAGCTCCCTTGAAGGTCAATCCCCAGCAGCTCGCCTTCCTGGCGACCTTCCTCAAGCGGCGCAGCGGCGTGGTCATCGACGCCTCGAAGGCCTATCTCGTCGAGGCCCGGCTCCTGCCGGTGCTCAGGCAGCGGGGCCTCGCCGATTTCGAGATCCTCGTCGAGCGCGTCCGCAGCGCGCGCGATCCCGGGCTCGAGCAGGACGTCCTCAATGCGATGATGACGCACGAGACATCGTTCTTCCGCGATCGATCGCCGTTCGAGACGGTGAAGCGGCTGCTCCCCGACCTCCTCAAGCACCGCGCCGTTGCCAGGCATCTGGTCCTCTGGTCGGCGGCCGCGTCATCGGGGCAGGAGGCCTACAGCCTGGCGATGCTCTTGAACGAGCACTTCCGTGAGGCACTCGCCGGCTGGTCGGTGCGGATCCTCGCCACGGATATTTCCGAGCCGGTGCTGGCCCGGGCCCGGGAGGGGCTCTACAGCGATCTCGAGGTGACCCGCGGCCTGCCGGTGGAGCTCCGCGACAAGTACTTCGTCCGGCTCCAGGGGAAGTGGAGCATCGCGCATGAGTGCCGGAAATACGTCGAGTTCCGGAAGATGAATCTCCTCGAGGCCTGGCAGGGGGTGCCGCCGTGCGACATCGTCTTCCTGAGGAACATCCTCATCTATTTCGACGTCCCGACCCGGGCCGCGATCCTGGCGAAGATGCGTTCTACCGTCCGCCCCGACGGAGCGCTGTTTCTCGGTGGGGCCGAGACGATGCTCGGCGTCTGCGACACCTACGAACGCGTCGAGGGGGTCGGCTGCAGCTACTACCGCCCGCGGAGCGGCCCTGTGGCGAAGCGCCCTTGAGGGCCTAGCCCTTCCACTCGACGCCGAGGATCGAGACGTCGTCGAGCGGGCCCTTCGGCTGGCACCACGCCTGCACCGATTCGAGGAGCTTCGTGACGTTCGTCTCCACCGGCTGGCCGCGGAGCGATTCGACGAGCGCCGTCATCCGATCGTTCCCCATCTGGTCGAGCTTCTCGTCCATCGCCTCCGGCACGCCGTCGGAGTAGAAGTAGACGCGGTCGCCGGGCTGCAACTGGAGCGTCTCCTCGGTGAACTCGACGTCGGGCACGAAGCCGACGGGGAAGCTCTCCACCTCGAAGAGCTTCAAGGGGCCATCCTTGGGGACATGGAGCATCGGCGGATGCCCCCCCGACGTGAAGCGGAGCAGGCCGGTGGGGGCGTGAAGCACGCCGTAGAGGAT
>CAJAYZ010000543.1 GCA_903949225.1 uncultured Planctomycetaceae bacterium | reverse complement strand
GGCAAGGACGGGAAGAACGGCCTTGATGGCAAGGCTGGCGTGGCCGGCCCTGCTGGCAAGGACGGGAAGAACGGCGTCGACGGGAAGGCCGGCCCGGCTGGTGCGCCCGGCAAGGACGGGAAGAACGGTCTCGACGGCAAGGCTGGCGTGGCGGGCCCTGCTGGGAAGGACGGCAAGAACGGCGTCGATGGCAAGGCTGGCGTGGCCGGCCCGGCTGGTCCGAAGGGTGATCGGGGGCCTGCGGGGAGCGATCTCCGCACTGGTGCCCGTGACATCACAGCGCTCCTGAAGTTGCCCGATACCGCCCGTCTGGACAACGCGGTGCTCCGTCGTGTCGGTGACACGGTTGAGCTCTCGCTGTCCGGGCTGCGGAGCAAGAAGCGGATCGATGCGGTGCTCGGGAAGGTGCCGGTCGGCTTCCGGCCGGCCCGTCACCAGAGCCTGTGCACGTCGGACGTCGACTTCGAGCAGGTCCGTGTCAGTGTCGATGCCGAGGGCTCGGCGGCGATCACCGCCGCTCAGCCGAAGCAGGCCGCCGGCCTGGCTTCAACGTCGACATCGCTCGTGTGGCTCACCGACGACGAGTGGCCGACGAAGCTGCCGGGGAAGGATTGGCGCTGATCGCCGTTCCTTCTGCGAATGACAACACCCGACGGGGGTGGTGCGGGGCCTTGCGGTCCAGCATCACCCCCGCGGTCGTTGATGACCACGAAGCGGGCGCCGTCTTCGTCGCGGCGGCGCTTTGGAAAACGAAGCTCACGGCATCCGAGCGAGCACGTCGAGCACGACCGATGGTTCGATCCCTTCGACGAGTTCGACCTCGCCGAGTTGCTTGGAGAGGATGAACCGGAGTCTGCCGTGGAGCGTCTTCTTGTCGCGGGCCATCAGGGCCACCAGTTCCTCCGGCGAAGGCCCGGGGCCCGAAGGGAGTCGCACCGGCAGGTGGAGGGCGGTGAGGAGGGCGTCCTGACGTCGGGCGATTTCGGCGGGGATCCGGCCGAGCCGGACGGCGAGTTCCGCGGCATCGGCCATGCCGATCGCGACAGCCTCACCGTGGAGAAGCGTGCCGTAGCCGAGGGCGTTTTCGTAGGCGTGGGCGAAGGTGTGGCCGTAATTGAGGATCGCCCGGAGCCCGGTCTGTTCGTACTCGTCGCGGGAGACGACCGACGCCTTGAGCGATGCCGATCGAACGACGATAGCCTCGACGTCGGCTGGCTCGCGGGCGAGGATCGCCCCAGCGCGGCTCTCGAGTCGTTCCAGGAATTGGCGGTCGAGGATCATGCCGTACTTCACCACTTCCGCCAGCCCGCTGATGTACTCACGGGGCGGGAGCGTGGCGAGGGTTTCGGTGTCGGCCAGAACTCCCCGCGGCTGCCAGAACGCGCCGACGAGGTTTTTGCCACCGTGGAGGTTGATCCCGGTCTTGCCGCCGATCGCCGAGTCGACCTGAGCCACCAGCGTGGTCGGCACCTGCCAGACCGGCAAGCCGCGGGCGAAGCTGGCGGCGACGAAGCCGGCCAGATCGCCGACCACCCCGCCCCCGACGGCGACCACATGCGTGCCGCGGTCGACATTCGCCGCCGCAAGGGCCTCCCAAAGACGGGCCGCCTCGGACACCGACTTCGACGCCTCGCCCCGCTGGACGGGGATCGTGAGGGTGTTGATCCCGGCGTGCCGCAGCGATCCGTCGATGGCAGCGGCGTGCGTCGCGAGAACGCCGCTGTCGGCGATGATCACGGCCCGGCGGGCGCCCGCTGCCTTGAGCGCAGACCCCGCCGAAGCGAGCACGCCGGGGCCGATGGTGATCTCGTAGGAGCGTTCTGCGAGTTCGACGGGAACGACGGTGACGGCCACGTCAGGCGACGCTCACTCGTTCGATGTCATCCGCCGTGACGCGGATCACGCGGGCAAACCCGGAGTGCTGACGGAGATAGTCCAGATCGGCCGCCTCCGTGGGGCTGGCGTGGAGCAGCGACGCGGCCTTGGCCTTGTCGGCCGCCGACCAGTCCTCGTACTCCTCGGGCCATTCCGTGTGCTGTTCCACGACGAGCGCTTCGCGGTACGGATCGAAGGCGTTGGGCATCGAGCGAGGCTCCTAACTTGGAAGATCGACTCTCGGTTCGGAAGTATACATTGGTGTCGGATACGTTCATCGTCGGAGACCTCTTCATGCCCCCCACCGGTTCGCCTGCCGCTCCCGGGCGCTCGTCCATCACGCCCCCGGCGGCTGTTGGCTCCGGAGCCCGTCTCGTCATCGGGTTGCTCATTCTGGGGGTGACTGCTGGCCTGGTCGGAATCTGGTACCAGCGGGGGCAGACGAGACGGTGCCTTGCGTTCTACGGCCCTGGCGCCGCGCGGATGGTGACTGCGGCGCCGGTCGTCGAGCTCTGGACTTTGGCCCCAGGGGCTGAGCCGGGCGTGCTGATGGCGCTCGAGCGTGCCGACGTCTCGGAGGCTCCGGGGCTGGTCCACCTCCGCCGGGGGCTCGTTGAGGACGCGAATTTCCGCTGGCAGGCCGGGCCATCGGCCGAAAGTGGCCGACTCCCCGCGGAGTCGTGGGATCGAGCCCTCGTGTTCGCCGATCCCACCACGGGCAGGCCACCGGTGGTCCTCGTCATCGACCTCGCCGAGGCGCTGGGCGGGCCAGGTGAGGGGAAGGGAGCCGCCGGCAGTCTGGCCATGGTGGGGCGCCCAGGCAGGATCGGCTTGGGACGGATCGCCGCTGGGCTGGCCACCTGGTTGAGCCGCCAGCCGTGAAAATGCCCAAGCTTGCGGGGCCAAACCGGGCTTTTGACCACGCCTCCGGGAGCCTATCCTCCTGCCGAATCGGTGGAACGGATGTCGATCCCCCTGCGCTCTCCGGACGGCCGGTTGGCCAGGCAGGGGACGCTTCGCGGTCCCCTTTCCGGACTGGGCTCCCCAGAGGCTATCTCCCATGCGCTCGATCGCCGTGGCCAATCAGAAGGGTGGGGTCGGCAAGACGACCACATCGGTGAACCTCGCGGTGGCGCTGGCCCGGGCGGGGCAGGACGTCTGCTTGGTCGATCTCGACCCACAGGCCCACGCCACGCTCCATGCAGGAGTGCAACCCGGGCTCCATCCGCTCTCCGCCTACGACGTGCTCGTCGGCGGCGCAACGCTTGCCGAAGCCCGCGTTACGGCGGCGGAACGCCTCCATGTCATTCCCTCCCACATCGATCTTTCCGCCGTGGAGATGGCCTTGGCCAACCGCCCCGGCCGCGAGGGGATCCTCCGGCAGCGGATCGAGGCTGACGACGCTTGTCAGGGGAAGGGGGACGGGGTTCGCCATGACGCGATGATCATCGACTGTCCGCCATCCCTCGGCCTCCTGTCGCTCAATGCGATGGCGAGCGTCGATGAGGTCCTCCTCCCGCTCCAGCCCCACTTCCTCGCCCTCCACGGGCTCTCGAAGCTCCTGGAAACCATGGAGCTCGTGGCTGATCGGGTCAATCCGCGGCTTCGGCTTCTGGGAGTCGTCCTCTGCATGTACGAATCGGCCACCAGGCTTGCCAATGAGGTAGCCCGTGATGTCGAGGGATTTTTCGAATCGGGGCGCGATCGGCACCCGGCGTGGGCCAATGCACGGGTGTTCCGCACGAGGATCCGCCGCAACATCCGGCTTGCCGAGGCGCCGAGCTTCGGCCAGTCGATCTTCGACTACGCCCCTGATTCGCACGGCGCCGAAGATTACGCAGCGCTGGCCGGCGAAGTGATTCAGGCTGCCGTCGACCGCCGGGAAGTCCGCCGCGCGGCGTGATGGCGGGCGGGAACGGCCGTCGGGTCGGTGACCGCTCGCTGGGCCGGAGCGCTTTCGAAACGTGGCCCGGTCAGTTCGACGTCCCCAGTTGTCATGTCGGGGGCGCCCCGGTGGAGTTCGGGAATCCACCAGTAATTCGAGGCACACGGTTCGACGCCGGCAAGAATCCCGGTGGAATCAAAATCCTCGGCCGAAAGGAACATCGGGCCGAGGGCGTCGACGCCTTCGGTCGTGGCGGCTGAAGCGAGGGGGTCGGTAACGGGCATCGTGCAACAGCCCTCAGGCATCGTGCGGTGCAATCGGTCCGCCAAGGGGCCGGCGGCAACGTCGCATCCGAAGTGTCATTCGGCAGGTGATTGCTGGGGAGGCCAGTTTCTGGACAGTCCACCCTGAACTCCGGCATGATGATCTGGGAAGAATGGGAAAGCAAGAAAAGATGTGCCGGCTGGGCCGGTTGTCCGTGTTTTCGCCGGAAAAGTCAGGGTTTCCGTATCTTCTGGGGGATAATCAAGGAACAGGGGAACTCGACACATGGCTAGCCTGCCGCCGGCAGCGGATGACACGCTCACAACGATCACGTCAGGCGCCCTGCGCGCCGTCAGGCGCTGCCGTACCACCAGCGTGGTGGCCAAGGAGGACAGACGGACGTTGCGCCGAGTCGGGATCGCGGCCCTCGTTGCGCTCGCCTCGGCCGTCGCCGCGAGCCTGCCTGCCTCCGCGGTGGAGCCGACCGGTTTCCGGCGACTGGCGCCCGGAGTGCTCACCGTCATCCCGGCCGACCGGTCTGGCGACGATGCCCTCCTCCGCGCCGATCTCCCCGAGATCACCGAGGGGCTCATCGATCTTGCCTGGGAGCCGAAGCAGTCGCCGCTTGGTGCCACCCTTGTCGAACAGGGGCGCAATCGCGACTTCCCCCGCGACATCTGGTGTCTGGAGTTTGCCTTCAAGCCTCCGCGGCAGATTGACGTCGATGTCCCGAGCCGCGAGTTCCGCATGCAGCGGAAGCGAGTCTGGTATCTCCTGTATCGGGTGAAGAACACTGGCGCTCGTCGGATCGTGATGGCGGAAGGGGATGCAACCCGGCTCCGCAGCGAGACGGTGAAAAAGCCGGTGCGGTTCCTCCCCCACTTCGTTCTCGAAAGCGTCGAGGGGCTCTCCAAGCAGGAGGGGGCCTTGGCCTACCGCGCCTATCTCGATCGAGTCGTGCCGGCCGCGGTGGCCGCGATCCGCGAACGCGAGGACACCCGCATCGATCTTCACGACAGCGCCCGGATGACGGAACGCGACCTCGCCCCCGGCGAGGAGCGTTGGGGGGTGGCCGTGTGGGAAGATGTCGATCCTCGAATCGATTACTTCTCGATCTACGTTCGTGGTCTCACCAACGCCATTCGCTGGCGGACGCGGGCTGATGCCACGTTCGCGGCCGACTCGGTGCCGGTGTCCGGCGAGGAGCACGCGCTGGAGAGTCTGCGGCTCGACTTCTGGCGGCCCGGCGACGATTCCACCAGCCTGAGTGAGGAGATGAGTGTTGGGCATGCCGGCATGTACGAGCGCCGGGCGATCGGCAACCGGGTGCTCGAAGCCCTCGGGCGCGGGCGACTGACCGCCTCGGCACCCCGCGAGGGGCTCGAGCAACTGGGGCTTACGTGGGATGAGATTCTCGATCCACCGGCTGCCGTGAAGGCTGCCGGTGCGGTCGATCGCGATGCTCCGCCAAGCCTTGTGCCGCTCGCAAAGGTCGTCAGTGCACTGGCCCGCCTCCAGCCCCCCGCAGCCCGTCCGGCGGCGATCGGAGCCCTGTTCGGCCAAGTGGGGCAGGAGTGGTTTGAGGATCTCGTTCGCGGGTTGTCGGCGCCGCTCGATGACGAGCGGTCCGCCCTTCGGCGCGGCATGCTCGATCGCTGCGGACTTTCGGAGGAGGATGTCGCTGCCAGGCCGCTGGAATCGCTCGTGAAGGTGCTTGCTGCCCTCGAGGCGACGACCCCCGCCGCGACGCGCCGGTCGGCCTCGGTGGCGCTGTTCGGCACAGCGGCCCCACGTTTGGATGCCCTCATCCATGAGCTCGACCTGGCCCGGGCCAGAGCGGTGCTCGAGGACATGGACTTCGACCGCCGCCCCGTCCTGACAGGGGGGGCACTGACCGCCTACGACACGATGCTGACGGTCCTCGGGGCAGAAGCTGACGCCGGAAAGCGGGCCCGGACGGTGACCGGGCTTTTGGGAGCCGAGGGCCCCGCACTCCTCGCCGCCGCCACGGCCGTCCGCGAGGGCGTTGACCACGCCTGGGTTTTCCGGTACGAACAATGATCTGGAACGGAAGGCCCTCCGGGTTATGCTCCTTGTCTTGAAGGGGTAGCCTTGGTGGTGGTTGGGCTTTTCCTTCCCGATCCGGTTCCTCTCCGATTCCCTTCCGCAGCACCCGCTCCGAGGTCGATTGCCATGGCACACAAAAAAGGTCAGGGTTCAAGTCGTAACGGTCGTGACTCCAACGCCCAGATGCGCGGCGTAAAGAAGTTCGGCGGTCAACTGGTTCGTGCGGGCAACATCCTCGTCCGTCAGGTAGGAACGAAGTTCCACCCCGGCAACAACGTGGGGATGGGGTCGGACTACACCCTCTTCGCCCTCGTCGACGGCGTGGTCGCGTTCGACCGCGAGGGGCGTCGAGTCAACGTTCAGGCTTGATCGATCCTTTCCTTCCCCCCAAGCCCGTGAGGGGCAGGCGAGACCGTGTTCGTTGACCGCGTCCATCTCCAGATTGCGGCCGGCGACGGCGGGCGCGGCAGCTCGAGCTTCCGTAGGGAGAAATATATTCCCCGCGGGGGTCCCGACGGTGGGGATGGTGGCAGTGGCGGCAGCGTGATCCTCCGTGCCCAGCCCGGAGTGGATTCGCTGGCTGCCTTGGCCCACAGAACGCAGTGGCGGGCTGAATCAGGCCAGTCAGGCGGACCGCAAAACTGCAAGGGGCGGTCGGCTGCCGATCTCCTTCTGCCGGTTCCCCCGGGAACGATCGTCATCGACGAAGCCTCGGGGCTTGTGCTCCGGGATCTTGCCGCGGCTGGGGATGAACTCGTCGCCGCCAAGGGTGGGGCCGGTGGTTTCGGCAACATTCATTTCAAGTCGTCCACGAACCGGGCGCCGCGCGAGACGACTCCCGGCGAAAAAGGGGAGGTCCGGCGGATTCTCCTCGAGCTCAAGGTGATCGCCGACGTCGGCCTCGTCGGCAAGCCGAATGCCGGAAAGAGCACGCTCCTCTCCCGGCTCTCTCGGGCCCGCCCCGAGATCGCGGACTACGCCTTTACGACAAAGACGCCGATGTTGGGAATCGTGTCGATCTCGCGCGACCGCAGCTTCGTGCTCGCAGATCTCCCCGGCCTCATCGAGGGGGCGCATGCCGGCCACGGCCTCGGCCACGAGTTCCTCAGGCATGTCGAGCGGGCCGGGATCATTGTTCACGTCGTCGAACCCCAGCCGATGGATGGCAGTGATCCGCTCACCAACTACCGGGCGATCCGCGAGGAACTTGTGCTCCACGACCCTCGCCTCGGGGAGCGACCGGAGATTCTCGTCGTCAGCAAGTCCGAACTCCCCGCGGCGCCTGAGACTCGCGAAGCCCTCCAAGCGGCCACTGGCCGGCCCGTGATCGCCGTCAGTGCCGTCACCGGAGAGGGCCTCGATCGCCTGCTTTCTGCTGTCGTGCGCGAGATGGACAGCCCTCGGACCGATCCCGCGCCAGGCCGTTGAGTGGTGTGGCGGCGGACTTCTGCCGCCGTCGGCTTGTTCCTCCCGGAGGACCGCCCGCATGTCCCTTCCCGCCGCCGCTGTCGGTCGTTCAGGCCGACAGGCCGAGACCCTGCTCCTCGCCGACGTGGGGAACAGCCGGATCAAGCTCGCTGTGGTAGCCGACCGCGGCCTCGATGCCGGTGGGAGCCGGGTTGGCCTGCCGACGGTCCGCCAGCGACTCGAGATCGACAACCGCGGCCTGCGCACGAACCTCCTCCGCCAATGGCTCGCCGTCGCGGCCCCCGGGCCGGCGGTGATCCTCGTCGCCAGCGTCCACGATGCCGCGGCGGGGGTTCTCGAGATGGCGCTGGCCGAAGAGTCGGCCACCGGTCGACGCCCGCTCCGGCAGCGGAGGATCGGGTTTGCCGATCTGCCCTGCCTGCCGGCGGTTGCCGAACCTCACCGGGTGGGGATCGATCGTCTGGCGGCGGGCGCGGCAGCCGCAGCGGTGAAGCCGCAAGATTCGGGGGTGATTGTCGTCGATTGCGGGACTGCGGCGACGGTCGACCTGATCGCTGCTGATGG
>CAJAYZ010000542.1 GCA_903949225.1 uncultured Planctomycetaceae bacterium | reverse complement strand
TCCACACCGATCGCGGCCCCCGCGGCAACGCCCCCCAGAGCCAGACCCCTCTCCCAGACCCCTCTCCCAGACCCCTCTCCCACACCCCTCTAAAAAACCCTTCCAAAACCCTCTTCAAGAGGGGCTTTTTCCGTATCTCTCGTCCTGCTCCTGGGTTCCCCGCAGCCGGCGTCCGCGTCGGTTGCCGCAGTCAGTTTCTAAAACCTGCTTTCCCGAACGAGACGACGTTCCATGCCCTCCCCCTTGGAACCTTCGGGCATCCCCGAGAGCCACGTGCGCATCGAGCAGCGCGGCGATGGGGCCGTCGTCGTCCGTGTGCGCTCGACAGGCGAAGGGGACGCCCGCTTGCCCGACGCAGTGTTCTCGTTCCGCTGCGGCGATCCCCAGTACGCCTACTGGCTGGCGCGACTGCAGGCGGGGGCCGACGGTTGCCCCTGACGGCTCGCTGCAGGGAGCCGCCACCCAGCAACGCCCACCGCGCCTTCCCGAGTTCAACGGCACCCGCGCCGCCGACAGTCAGTCGCAGCGGCTCCCCGGACCTCCGCCCGCGACCGGCCGGTCGGTGCCCCGGCCGGCGCGACATCACTCCCGGGAACTGGCGATCAGCGAGATGAACTCGCGGTTGCTCTTGAACTTTGCCAATTGCTTCGTGAGCTGCTCCATCGCATCGACGTGGTGCATGCTCGAGAGCGTCCGACGGAGCATGTTCACCGCGTGGAGTGTGTCCGGATCAAGGAGCTTTTCCTCACGGCGGGTGCCGGACTGGGAAATGTCGATCGCCGGCCAAACGCGTCGATCAGACAGCTTCCTGTCGAGCACGAGTTCCATGTTCCCCGTCCCCTTGAACTCCTGGAAGATCAGCTCGTCCATCCGGCTCCCGGTGTCGATCAGCGCCGTGGCGACGATCGTCAAGGAGCCACCTTCCTCGAACACGCGGGCCGTTGCAAAGAGCTTCTTGGGAATGTCGAGGGCCTTGATGTCGACGCCGCCGCTCATGGTGCGGCCGGTGTTGCCGACCCACTTGTTGAAGGCACGGGCCATGCGGGTGATCGAGTCCATGAGCAGGAACACGTCCTTGCCCGACTCCGCCATCCGCTTGCAGCGTTCGATCACCAACTGCGAGAGCCGCACGTGGCTCTCGACGTCGCAATCAAGGCTGCTGGCGATCACGTCCCCCTTGACCGTCCGCCGCATGTCGGTGACCTCCTCCGGTCGTTCGTCGACGAGGAGCATGACGAGCGACAACTCCGGGTGGTTGGTCGACACCGCCTGCGACACCTGCTGGAGGAGCACGGTCTTGCCGGTCCGCGGTGGGGCGACGATGAGGGCCCGCTGCCCCTTCCCCAACGGGGTGAGGAGATCCATGATCCGAGTCGTGAGCGGCTGTTGGCCGGTTTCGAGGCGGAGCCAATGCTCGGGATTGATCGGCGTGAGTTGGTCGAAGGTCTTCACCTTCGGGTAGTCGTCCGGGGCCATCCCCTCGACCTCGACGATCTCCTTGACGCGCGGCCCCTGCTGCCGGCGACCGGGCTGGACCATCGCCTTGATGAACACCCCCTCGCGGAGACGGTACCGCTCGATCATCGTCCCGGGAACGAACGGGTCAGTCCGCTCACGGGTGTAGTTCGTTTCAACGCTGCGCAGAAACCCATACCCGTTGGGATGCATCTCGAGCACCCCGTTGCCGGCCTCGAGCGGAATCGGCTCACCGTTCTCGCCGATCTCCGACTCCAGTTCGGGCGGCCGCATTCCCTCGCCGTCCATCCCAACAGCGCCGGCACCGGCGATGCTCCCCGCAGGGCCGCCGCCACCGCCGCCACCGCCACCGCCACCACCGCCCCGGCGGTAGCGCCCGCGCCCGCGGCGTCCGCCGCCGCCGCCGCCATAGCCCCCTTGCCCCCCTTGCCCCCCTTGGCCC
>CAJAYZ010000541.1 GCA_903949225.1 uncultured Planctomycetaceae bacterium | reverse complement strand
CGGCTGAGGTCGCGCTTCCCAAACAACAAGAAGCAGCTGTCGAGCCGCTGCCTCCAGTCGGGCAGGAGAAGTTGACCACTGAGCTTGCCGAAGGGAAGGCAGAGGTCGTCCCCTGGGAGCCGGGCGACAGCCTCGAGGTGGTCGAGCCGGACGAGGCGGGGAAGTACACCGCCTGGAACGCCGTCCGCATCGAAGCGTTGATCCTGTGGCGCGATGCTCCCCAAACGGTGCCCCTGGTCGACTTCGCCGCCGGCGGGAGGGCCCTCGACGCCCGCGACCTCCACGCTGGCGGGGCCGCCGGGCCGCGGTTCACGCTTCTCTCCGAGGGGGCCAACGGCGAGGGCTCGGAGATCGGCTACTTCGATGTCGCGTCGTTCCAGGCAGCGCGTGCCCTGCCGACGGTGGCGGGGGGCTACACCACCGTCGCCGGCCTCGACGGCGCGGCTGCCACGAGCATCGACGGCGCGACGGCGGAGCTGTCGTCGCGGATCAAGAGCCTGGAGGTGATCGGCAGGCAGCGTATGTCGCAGCGCTGGGTGTCGACCTCCGGCTTCCGTTGGGTGGAATGGCAGGAGTCGTTTTCGCTGCTCACAGGCCCGGAGACATTCAACGCCCGGGCGATCAACAGCCTCTATGGCCACCAATGGGGGCTCGAAGGAGTGCTGTGGCGCCCCACCACGGCGCTCGCCCTCGAGGGAGTGGCGAAGGCCGGGATCTACGGCAACGTCTCGAAGCAGGATTCGCTCCTCGCTGGCTCCGGTGGCCTATCGAGCATCGCCACCGACACCGCCCGGGTGGCCTTCGTCGGTGAGACCGGCCTCACCGGCACCTGGCAGGTCCGAGAGTGGCTCCGCGCCCGGGCCGGCTACCAGGCCCTCTGGCTCGGCGGCATCGCCAGCGCGACCAACCAGCTCCAAGGCCAGTCGCTCGCGGCCGGCTCTCCGCTGGGCGGCTCGACGAACACCGGCGGGAGCGTCGTCCTCCAGGGAGTCAGCCTCGGCCTCGAGGCTCATTGGTGACCGCCGCGGCCCCCTTCGCCGGCTCGTCGAGAGAGAGGCCGTGGCCGAGGAGCCGATCGGCAAACAGGACGGTCGTCCGATACCACAAGCCCTCGACAAGCGTCGTCCAGAGCATCTTTCCCCGCCACGTTCCCCAGGGAAAAAGCCTGCCGAGCGGGCCACGACGCGCGCGAAAAAGGCTCCCGAGCGCGGCGACCCGATTGAATAGGTCGAGATGGTTGAGATTCGGCTGGGGCTTCTCCAGTTGCCCGGGGGGCCGCGTCACTTCCTCGAGCGCGGCCTCGTCGCGGAGGAGCGTCCAGAACACCCGGCTGAAGGCGTGGTAGGCGATCGGAGCGGCGCCCGTGGTATCGAGGAGCCGCTCGCCGACGAGAAACAGCCTTCCTCGGTGCTGCCCGGTCGCAAACGTCTTCAGGGCGAGGTCGCCAAGATCACCGACGCCGTCGATCGGCGCTGGGGGCGCGTAGCCCGTTCCCAGAAGGATCAGGTCGATGTCATCGAGGCGCGTGCCATCGGTGAGGGTCACGCGTCCGTGACGGACCGTCTCCACCTCGGCCCCCGGATGCCGATCGATCCGTCGCGCATGCTCGAGCAGCGCGCCGCGGCCGGGAATGTATTGCGTGTCGCGGAGATCGAGCCGCTCCACCGGCAGCCAGGCGAGGCGGCCGTGCCACCAGAAAACAATTCGGGCATGGGCATCGAGGGCTGCGTTCAACAAGCACGTGCTTGCCGTCGTGCCGAGCGTGAGCTGGAGCACGGTCACTGGCCACAGCCTCCACGCGCCGGCACCAGAGAAAAACTTCGCTCTGCGGAGCACCCAATGGAGCCGGCCCCGCCCGCCGTCATCCTTCTGGGCCGCGAGCACAAGCGAGCAGAGATCGAGGGCCGACGCCCCACCACCGATGACAACGACGCGCTTGCCGGCCGCCTCCTCGGGGCGATGCCACGCGCTTGAATGCACGATCGGCACGCTCCCGTCGGTGTCGATCGAGGGCACGATCGGCTCAGCGTGGCGGCCGGTGCAGAGGATCAGCCGGCGGCAGCGGATCGTGGCCGGAGTGCCCGAGCCGGCAGCGACGGCGAGCCTCCAGCACTGCTCGTCGTCGAGCCACACACAGCTCCGGAGATTGACTCCCAAGCGAATGAAGGGCTCGAGACGCTGCACCCTGACATAGTCGGCGAGAAAGTGGAGGACGTCGCCGGCGTACCAGACTCGCTTGCGGGTTGTGAAGCCCTGGAGGCAAAAGTCGAGGGGGTGATTCTGGATCGTCTGCCAGGCCGGGAGCTTGGCCCAGATCCCCCCGAGCTGCTCGGAGCGTTCGAGGAGGAGGATCCTCGTTGTGCCCTGCGCGACTCCTTCAGCAAGCATGACGATGCCGCCGATCCCCCCGCCGACGATGACGGCGTCGAGGAGGGTGTCGTCGTCATCCGTCTGCTTGTCCATGGGGGAAGGCGGCTTCACGATCAGCTGTCGATCGCCCTGCCCCTACAGTCGCACGCTTCCCATCCGGCTCTGATTGATCAGCCGGAGGATGACAATCAGGATCACGGCGCCCACGGTGGCGACGATGATCGCGCCCAACAGGCCGCCGCCGGCGGAGATCCCCAGCCGCTGGAAGAGGGCCCCGCCGATCAGGGCGCCGAGGACGCCAACAACAAGGTCGCTGACGAGGCCGAAGCTGCTCCCCTTCACGAGGACGCCCGCCAACCAGCCGGCCACCACGCCGATGAGCATGAAAACGACGATGTCCATGATGGAAGTCTCGAAAAGGTTTTGCAGTTGGTTGCTGGTGGACGGGAGCCGAGGAACGGCACGCACCAGAAGTCCTTCGCACGGACAAGTCGATCTTACGCGCATCGTCGTCCCCAGAGGCCGCATCCCCCCCCTTCCCGACCCGTGGAGACGGACACTTGCGATTCACGCGCCGGCGAAACCAACGCGGATCGGCTCTTCCTGGGGCAAGCTCTGCCGTCGTTCGCGGCAAAACCCTGGCCGCGATGGCCCCGGGCCCGTATCGTCGACTCGCCCCGCGTCGGGGCCGGCGAGGCGTTTCAGCAGAAGGCGAGCTCCACCATGACAACCTCGACTGACGTAGTGATCCTCCAAGCCGATTTGAGACGCCCCGATCACCAGGCGGCGGTGGTGGCGATCACGGCCGCCTACGCGCTCGATCGAATGGCCAACGGCGCGCCGCTCCCCCCTGACGTGCTCGAGCGCCTCATCCCCGGATTGCAGGCCCATCCGACGACGCTTGTCTTCCTCGCCGCCGTCGGCGGGCAGTTCGTCGGCCTTGCCACCTGCTTCGTCGGCTTTTCAACCTTCGCTGCTCGGCCGGTCGTCAACCTCCACGACCTCTGCGTCCTCGATTCCCACCGCGGCCAAGGAATCGGCCGGGCGCTCCTGCGGGCCGTCGAGCAGGTAGCGCTGGAGCGAGGCTGCGCGAAGGTGACGCTCGAAGTCCTCGAGCACAATCGGCCGGCCAGAAGCCTCTACGAAAGCCTCGGCTTCACCCCGGCGGTCTACCGCCCTGAAAACGGCCTCGCGCTCTTCTACGCCAAGAGCCTCTCCGGAGACTGAAGATCAAGAGGGGGAAAAGGGGAAAAGGGAGGGGAAAAGGTGCCAGCCACCTTATTTGGGGTATCTGGGATCTTGCCCAGATTTGGTGGCTGGCACCTTTTTT
>CAJAYZ010000540.1 GCA_903949225.1 uncultured Planctomycetaceae bacterium | reverse complement strand
TGTCGGCCGAACGGGCGAGCACCGTGCCCGAGGCGTCGAGCAGTTCGACCATCGTGTCGAGAGCGCTGGACGTCTTGTCGAGATCAAACCACACCTCCGATCCGGCGTAGCCAGTGAAGCTGTAGATGTCGACGTCGGTCGAATCGTCGGTGGCGATCGTGCCGCGGACGTAAAAGCCGTCGCGCCGGTTGTCGTCGCTTGCCTTGTTTTGGACCGATTCCGAGGAAGCCGTGCCGGTCGTGAAGGTCGGCGCGAGGACGCCGAGCAGCTGGGCGGCATCGGGGACCTGATTGATGTCGACGAGGTTCGTGAACGGCTTCTCCAACTCACGGACGATGGCGACGTTGGTGTCGTTGGAGAGCGGGAGGAACTTCAGGCTCCGCCAGCTGCCGGTCACAGGGGCCGTCGCCGTGGCGTCGATCCAGGCCCGGCCATCGTTGTTGGTGTCGGTGACGGTGCGGCCGAGCGGATCGAGGCTCGCGCCGACCGTGTCGTCGTAGAGGCTCGTGAGCACCACCGGGTATCCCGGCGCTCCGACGAATTGGATCGAGCCGCCGATCCGGTCGTCGATCTCGCCCGGCGTTCCGGTGGCTGTAAAGCCTGCATTCGGGCCGTCGAGCTTGACCACGAGGCTCGCCCCGGCCTTGCTCTCCAGCCGCAGGCTCGTGGCGGTGTGGTAGTTGTCGACAACGATCTCGTTTTTGAGGATGTGGACGACGTCGTCATCGTCCCAGACGCTGTCGACCGTGATCTGGCCGCCACGGACAACCACGCCGCTGATCGACGGCGCATAGCCGGCTGTGCCAGCCGGCGGGAGATAGTCGTCGGCCGCGGAGTAGTTGACCGAGTAGCCCATGTCCTGGAACGCCGCCACCGTGAGCCGGGTGAGGGGATTGATGCCGGCGTTGAGGAAGCCGGTGAGGAGCTCCGAGCCGAAGGTCGCCTCCGACCAATGGGCGAAGGCGGTGCCCGCGCCGCCGCCACCTTCGAGCGGCACGGCAGTCGCCGTGGCGTCGAACGTGTTGCGGTATTCCTGCAGGGCGTTGGCCCCGACGTAGCGCACCCCCGAGATCAGGTTGAGGAGGTTACTCACGTTGGTGAAGCCGAGCGCGTGGCCGATCTCGTGGGTGAGGATCGTCACGAGTTGACTGCTCGCGGCATCGGCCAAGTCGACGCCGACCTCGCCCTTGTAAGGGAGGTGCGGGTTGCGGTCGGTCGCCGTGCGGAAGGCCGTCGGCCGGGCGTTGGCGAGGGTATTGCCCGATCCATCGCTGCCGGTCGCGCCGAGCAGCCCCGGCTGGACCCGGATGACGATGTCGTCGATGAGGGTGCCGTTGCTGTCACGCACCGACGTGAGGTCGCCGGTGATCACCGTCTCCCAGCGGAAGGCGGCGGCCGTCATCGCATCCCTGATCGCCTGCGACACGCCAGTGGCGAAGTCGAGGGTGATGTCGAAGGCCCCCTTTTGCCGGTCGGTGGCGTAGTTGATCTTCGTCGAGATCCGATTGTCGCGGAGGAGCGGCCCGACGTTGTCGTCATACTCGACGAAGCGATCGATCTCGCCGGTGCTCCGGCCGTAATCGGGCATCGCCCGTTCCGACATCGAGTTGGCATTGACGCTGATCGTGGCGCCGGAGTTGTCGCGGAAGTCGTTGCCGACGATCACCGGCTGTGCGGCGCGGACGAAGACGGTCGAATCATCGTTGCTACCGCGGGCATTGCGATCGGTGGTCGAGCGGCCCGAGGCATTGAACTCGATCCGGCTGTTGGCGAGACGCAGCTCACCCTGCTGAACTTCGAAGGCATCGAAGCGATCGAAGCCTCCCTCGATCGCCGTCAGGCCACCGGCATAGGCCACGTAGGCGTTGTCGATGCTCGCCTTCGATCCGGCCTGGATGATGATCCCGCCCCAATCGCCGGGGGAGCGGACGTCGGGGGCGTTGCCATTGGTGTCAAACGTCGCCCCGGCGCCGTACCGATTGTCGGCCAGGCTCGTGAAGATCACGCGCTGCTCGGCGGTCCCTTCGGCGATGAGCTGGGCGTTGCCGCGCTCCAGTTCGATCCGCGCTCCCTGGAGCTTGACCACGACGCCCTGGTCGACCTGCAGGCGCCCCGTCGCCCGGGCCTCCGGCCTCCCGGTCGCCTCGTTGAGCAGATAGCCGCCGGCGCCGCCGGCGAGGATCAGATTTTCCTGGATCACATAGACGATATCGGTGCTCTTGAAGCGGGCCGGCACGTCGAGCTTGTCGATCGGGCTGCCGAGATTCGTGCGGATGCGGACAAAGAGACCGTTGATCGTGTTGCCGAGGAGCCGGTTGCCGCGGACTTCGGGTCCATAGCGGCCGTCGGCGTCGAGGAAGGCAGCGGGATCGGCCGAAATCGCCGCCCCGGCGCTCGAGAAGATCTCGTTGAAGGCGAGCGTCGGCCGGGTGCTCTCGACATGGATCGGCGCGAACGACTGGAGCTCCGAATCGACAAACACGTTGCCGCCGCCGTACTTGAGCGACGCCAGGCTGATCGTGTTGAGGAACACCTTCCCGGTGGCGGAATCGGAGTCGCGGCGGAGAACGATGCCACCCCACTGCCCCCCCTGCACCGCCGGCCCAACGCCGTCACTGTCGCCGCCGAGCGTATCGTCGTGGTAGGAGGAGAACTTCACCCGCGCCGTCGGCGTGCCGAGCACCTGGAAAGCGGCTCCGGCCCGGGAGACGAGCCCCGAGGAACTGCCGACGTTGATGACGGCGGCGCGGAGCTTGAGCGCTGCCCCCTCGTCGACCATCACCGTCACCCCCTTCGGGACGTTGAACGTCGCCCCGTCGGGCAGCGCCGTGCCAGAGAGCGCGGTGCCGATCAGATAGGGCTTGTCATCGAGGATCGAAGCGTCGTTGCCAGTATTGCCGAGGATGCGGATGATCCGCGTCGCGGGGGTGACCGCCGCGAGCGCCGCGGTGATCGTCCGGTAGGGGCTCGACAGCGTGCCGAAGGTCAGCCCGGCGGTGGGGTTGGTGGCCGTGGCGTTCCTGGAGAGCGTGAACTGGGTCGGGCTGACGATCGCGGCGACCGTGGCCCCGCTCGGGATCCCGATGCCAGCGACCATCCGACCAACGACGAGATCGGCGGTACTGACGACGGTCACCGTGGGGGAGCCGCTGACGATCGACGCGCTGGTATTAACCCCCGCCTTGTCGACCCAGATCGTGCCGGCCGACCCGGCCGTGTTAAACCAGAAGTTGAAGGCGCCCCCCACCTTGCCGTCACGGTCGCCGTCGATCGCCGTGCCGGTGGCATCGACGATCGTGTTGGCGACGTCGGAGATCGGCGTGAAGTTGATCTTCAGGTCGTAGGCGCCGTCGGAGCGGCCGCCGTAGCCCGAATCGATCACCTCGGGATTGAAGGCCGTGTTCCCGGTCGACGTCACGGCGAGGAAGTAGGTCCCTGCCTGGAGGTCGAGACCGACAAACGAGTCACGCCCGTAGTAGTCGTCGTTGCGGGCCACGAGGGTGCGCACGCCGGCCACTTCTTTGTAGAGCGTGAGGACGGTGTCGAGTTGGCTCTTCGCCGCCTCCCCCTGGCGGGCCACGATCGTCTGCGCCGAGAAGGTGCCGGCGGTGTCGAGGGTGAACTTGTAAACGTCGATGTCCGACCCGGTCTTCGGGTAGAGGACATTGAGATGGACGATGTCATAGTCGTAGGGAAGGATGTTCTCCCCGATCACGGTCGGCGGCGCCGACTCTCCCGCTCCCATCACCGACGGGATGTCGT
>CAJAYZ010000539.1 GCA_903949225.1 uncultured Planctomycetaceae bacterium | reverse complement strand
TCCGTCGAGGAGCACGCGGGCGGCGGACGAGTGATCGCCGAGGAGCCGGGCGAAGATGTAGGCGGCCCGCCGGTGGCGTCCCAGCACGATCTCGCGATTGGCCAGATCACGGTAGCGCTGCAACAGTGCCGCACGCTGCTCACCCGTCACCTGCATGAATCCGCCCACTCCGCCGGCGACCGCGCCGTAGTCGATGGGCTTCTCGCCGAGACGCGACGCCGGCAGGGTAAGCCCGCGCCCCGCCTCGCCGACGAGCGGGAACGCGAACCGGAGCCCCGCGTCAGGATCGGTGTTGAGGAGGTGGATCAAGCGGCGGATTTCACGATCGTGTCGGCTCTCGAAGGCCTTCGCCAGAGACTGCCGCCAGTGAAGGAGCCACCGTGGCGGCGTGCCCCACGGCAAGACCTTCGGCGCTGCGCCGCCCCCCTTGCCAGCCGATGACGAGGCGCCGGTGCCATTGCCCCACCCGACGAGCCACGATCCCAGCCAGATCAAGGCCCCTACCAAGACGGCGACCATCACGACAACCGAGAGCAGCCCGACGATCGGGCGCCATGGAATCTCGAAGGTCGGCACCGTCGGATCGGCGCCTCGAGCCTCACGAGGCCAGGGGGGAAGCACGCCCGGGGGCGAGGCGATCAGCCAAGGGAGGACGACCATCACGCTGATCGCAAAGAGCGTCATCACGAGGTCCTCCAGGATCACCGGCCAGCGCCCCTCCAGACTCGGCAAACGCCATTCGCCGGGGGCAGGCGGGAGCGTGTCGAGGGCAAGGGATGCCGAGCCGATCTCTTCCGACACGCCCCCCCACACCGTGTCGGCGGTCATCGTCCGGGCCGGGAGGAGCGAACGGAGCCGGGCGTTGAAGGCAGTTCCTTCAACGGCACGCCCCCAATCCCCCGACTCGCTCCGTGGAGCGCGGAGAAGATCGGCAACGCGGAGGCCGTCGTCCTTGCGGCAACAGAACAGCCCTGCCGTCGGATGCCAGACGTAGATCGCTCCGGGGGGAAACATCTCCCGCCACTCGTCGGCAGAGATCGTGGCATTCACCACGGCGTCAACCGGCGCGAAGACGTTCTCGGCGAGCCGGCCGTAGAGGATCGCCCTCCCCCAGGCTCCCAACTCCTCCTTCTTCCCCTCCTCCTTTTCCGGGATGACAAACAGCCCGATCGGCAAGGCGTGGAGACGTTCATCGCCGAGATTGCCCCGCCGGCGCGAGAGCGCTTCGACCACCGCGCCGACGAGATCCTCAGGAAGCAGCCAGGCTTCCCCGGCGCGGGTGGGCCTTCCTCCAGGTGAGGGAACGAGGGTGAGGTGCATGGCTCACTCGGTGATGGCGGCGAGGAGGGGACGAAGCACATCTCGCTCGATGACCGCGGCGTCGGTCGGTTCGCCACCATGATGGCAGACAGGGCCGAAGACGCGGCCATCGCTCAACCAACCGGCCAACGGATGCGGAGATGGCAGCAGGAGGAGCGTCACCTCCGGCAGCGACGCCACCGAACTCCGCAGGTGCACCAGGCCGCGGCTGTCGATCCAGGCCTGCGTCCCGTCCGTGAAGCGAATCGATCGCAGCCCAACCCCGTGCGCCAAGTATTTGCCACCCGACGCACCACAGCGGATTCGGCGGCGATCGACACTCAGAGGCCGGATGACCAGATTTCCCTCGACGAGTCCGAGCGTCGTCACCGGCCCGCCGTGCGCCGGAAGGAATGCCAATTGCCCCCCGGGCGCCAAGCCGATCGCCGCGAGAGACATGGGGGGAATGTGGGCAGGGAAGCCCGCTCCGAGGGGATCGCCCCACACGTCTCGGCTCGGAAGCATTGCGTTGCCCGGGCGACTCACGAAGTTGCCCTCCGGCACCTGCACGACATGCGTCTCGTCGTCCCCACGGCGAGCGCTCCCAGTCACGACGAACCGCCGGCCATCGAACGACGCGCCTTTGAACACCATGTGATGAAGGGAGACCTTTCGGCCTCCCCAGGCGCGCCGCTTGCGGTCGGCTCCGAAGCGGAAGTCGCCCTCCCTGGTGACGATCGTCTCCCCGTCGATCCCCTCCGTGACGAACACCGCCAGCGCCTCCCGGAGGAGGACCTGGTCGCCCGGCACCGGTTCATACCGGGCCGGGCCGGCAGCCAGAGCGATCGTGCCCCCGTCCACGACATTCTGGACGATCCGGCCGATCTGCCTCCCGCCAGCCGGCACCTTGCAAGACGACAACACCCGCCCCGAGTGAGGATCGACCTCGATCAGATCGGCCTCCTTCGTCGAGCGATGCAATCGCACGAGCACCCGCCCCTGATGCATCGTCGCGGTCGTCCCCCGACCGACACGCGGGACGTCGAGAGCCGTGATCGTGGCCTTCCGCTTCGGGATGTCGAGGATCAGGGCGTGGAGGCGGCCCCGCTTCGAGGGGCCAATGACCACACGGACCATCCCCGCCGTGGCCGTGGAGTCGCTTGCAAGCAACTTGCCCCGGGGGAGTGAATCGGCGATCTGCCGGGCGCCGTGGCCGGGAGTGTCCCAGAGGAGGAGCCGGCCATCGAGCGTGATCGACAACACCCCGACCCCCTCGACAGGCCAAGCATGCTCGAACGCATCCGGCACGGTGAGCAGGAGCGGAAACGGGTCGGCGGAAAAAATGGCCGGGAGGTTGCGATCGAGCAGCCGCGGCTTCTTCCCGCCGGCAGCCGTCCCTCCCGGCTCCTCGGCCAGCAGTTTCTCGACATCGAGGACCGCCTCCCGAATCAGCCGGCTGCCGCGACGCGATCGGGCCGAGAGCCGGAGGCGACCGTCGCGCGCCACCGTCACCAGATGGATCGGATCGATCCCACACGCCGTCATCTGCCGGCGAAAGTCGGGATCGGCAGCCCCCTCCTCCCCCGTGATCACGACGGCGTCGGCCGTACCGCCCGCAGCAGCGAGAAGCGCGGCGAGGGGCCCGAGTGCCGCGCCTGGATGGGCCGCTGGCTCGAGCACCGCCAGCTGCTCCACGAGGCCCGCGCGCGAGCCGAGATCGACCGGCAGAAGGCCGCTGTCAGCAGCACGAAACACGCGTGCTTCGCTCCCCGAGCCGGACTGCGCGTGGATCGCGAGGGCCACGGCGGTGGCGTAAACCCGCGGCACACCCCACATCCGCACGCCGCTGTCGAGGAGCACCAGCCGGCAGCGCGGTGGCGGGGGAGCGGAGAGCTCACGACGGTGGTAGAGCGCCTCGCCGAGGGCGAGGCGGGCGGTGAGCGTCGTCTCGTCATGGGCCAGTTCCGAAAGCAGGAGCCGATCGAGGGGACCGCGGTTGGTGATGTCGGCGATGCCCCCTTGGGGGAGATCCGCCGGAGCGTCGAGCGCCGGCGGCAGCGTCACCGCCGCCATGACGTGCCGGGCGAGCCTTGCCACGGCGGCGAGTTCGGGGTCGTCGAGCCACTCTGCGGGAATCCCGCCATGCGCCACGCTGCGGGGCTCCGGCAGCGTCGTCTCTTCGGCGGCTCGGGGAGTGTCGTCGAGCCCGGTCTCGATCCGCATCCGCACGGTGCGCTCATCGACCCGGAAGAGCCCGGGGAGCAGCGCCCGCAGCTCCGTGCGGACGTGCGTCAGCCTCGCGTCACCGTCGCCCCCGGGGGCGACGGGCGCCGCGGGCAACGACCACTGGTCCACCACCCAAGCGGATCGATCGAAGGCATCAGGCAGGCGTCTCGACTCGAAGACGATGTCCGCAACGATGTTGCGGGCGGCGAGCGAGCCACGCAGGTCAGCCGGCAGATTCCGCACCCTTCGCAGCCCCGCCACGACCACCGCGATCCGGCGGCGGTCTACGTCGCGCTCGCCGTCGGCGAGCATACAGCTGAGATGCCCTGTCGTCGGCGCCTCGTCCCAGGCGTCGCGGCAAGCGGCGAGGAGCAGGATCATGGCGCCGATCGGTGGCATGCGCTGGCCAAGAAAATGGTCGATGATCGCTTCGAGCTCTGCCCGAAAGGCGATCGTCCCTCCTGCCCCGCCCCAGACAATCAGATCCTCGGCCTTCTGCCACTCCCACCACCAGCCGCCCGCAGGCTGCAAGGGCAACGCGCCGCCCTGCAGCTGGCCCACATCGCTCATCGCGTCGCCTCCTTCAGCGAACGCGCTGTCAGCCGTACCGCTGAGCGGGTGGCCCGCACGAAGGCCTCCCCGGGCACAATCTCGCAGGCCAACTCCTGTGTGCCCGCCACGCCAACGACAATCACCAGATCGTCACGGCTAACGCCGACGATCCCCCGAAGCGACTCGGGGGAGACCCATGGCGACCAGGTCCACCCCGCCTCGACGGCGATCCCTGCTTCCTCCACGAGCCGCTGCCCGGGAAGAGGCGGCAGCGGCATGCCGCGGACGAGCGTCGTGCCAGAGTCGGCAACGGCGAAGGACCAGCGCGCGAGCCGCACGGCCGGCGCCTCGACGGCATGAGCCATCCAGGCGGCGAAGCCGACGCGGAGCAGGTTTGCGTCTCCCGGGCGATCCCCACGCACGAGCGTCAGGCCTACGCCACCGAAGCCCTCTGCCGCCTTCACGGGGAATGCCGGCGGCGGCGTGAGTGGCAGCCAGCAATGAAGGGCAAACCACGGTCCCTCGGGAAGCCTGCCCCGCGGCACCCGCGTGCTGTCCGCCACGAGCGCGCCGTCGTCGGTCACGGTGTAGCGTCCGATCGCCGGCAGACGGAGGAGGCGCGACGCCAGCCGATCGTCGCACGCCTGGCCCCGGAGCCACAGCCGTCCTGCCGCGAGGAGGGCCTCCATTCCCGGCTCATGCCGGAGGAGACCGCAGGCGGCAGCGTCGGCGCCGTCGAGTTCGATCGCCCAGGTCATGGTGTCCCCTCCACCACTTCCCAAGCCTTGCGAATGCGCTCCTCGAGGAAGCCTCGCTGCTGCCCGTCCTGCACCCAGGCGGTGCGGGAGGCGAGAAGCCCGAGTCGATCGTGTGCAACCGCTCGATCGCTCAGTGTCATCCCCGCGCGAAAGGCATCCTCCAGCCGCTCGATCTCGCGGGCGAGCGACTCCGGATCGGGAAGATCGCCGCGGGACCGCGGATGAGCCGATTCGTGGTCATGAGCCTCGGCGCGGTCGATCGCCTTGTCGACGATCGCCGCGATCACCTCGCGTTGCTCCTCGGTGTCCCAGACGTGTCGGAGAATCCACAGATCGGTGACATTGGCGGTGAGTCGGCCGCAGAGCACGCAGCTGGCGGCGATGAGCCGCTGGAGCTTCACCCCCCGTCGATCGGAAATCGTCACACCGGCCCGCCGCAGGGCGCGCACCACCTCGACGAATCGCGGGCGGACACCCGCCAAGTCGACGTCCGCCAGGAGCGACTGCACACGACGGATCTCGTCGACAGCCATCGCCACTGGTGCAACGTCGCTCTCGCGTGCGACGTCGAGCCGCCAGCCCGCGGCGAGCACGTCATCGAGCTGTTCGTCGCTGACGTTGTCGCTGCGGACGCGAAGGAGAAACCGATCGAAGAGGGCCGCCAGGGTGTCGTCCTCCGGGAGGCGGTTGCTCGCGCCGACGACGGCGAGGAGCGGGAGCCGCCGGGTCTCGCGACCACGCCGGAAGACGCGTTCGTTGAGCACGGCGAGCAGCGAGTTGAGGATCGCGCTGTTGGCATTGAGGAGTTCGTCGAGGAACACCAGCGACGCCTCGGGGAGCATTCCCTCGGTATTGGTGACGAGATCCCCCTCGCGCAGCTTGCGGATGTCAAACGGCCCGAACAACTCGCTCGGCTCCGTGAATCGCGTGAGGAGATAATCGAACACGCGGCCCTCGATGCGGCGGGCGAGTGCATGGACGATCGCGCTCTTGGCGGTGCCCGGGGGACCGAGGATGAAGAGGTTCTCTCCCCCGACCAGGCAGATGCCGAGGAGGTCGATGATCTCGTCTTTGCCGACGAACGTCGACTTGAGCGGACCGAGGACATCGGTCGTCAGTCGCCGGGCGAGGGCAATCCGAGGATCGGTGGGCGTATCGATGGTCATGGCCTGGCACCTCTGGTGATCAATCCCGACAGCGACGGAGCGAGATCGGCGTGGGCCCCGAGGGCCTGCCGGGCGGCCTCGACCACGCGCTCGTCGGCGAGCCTGGCGGCGTCGTGGCTACCGAGAACCCGATCGACGTAGAGCCGAAGCAGTCCGGGATGGCCGGCGATCACATCGATCGACGCAGGCACCGCCCGCGGCACGCCGACCGACGACAACGGCCACCGGCAGGCGAGTGTGCCGAGAAGCTCCACGAGCGGGTCCTTGGCGGCGGCCCCCTGCGTTATCCGCATCAGGTCGGGGAGGAATCGCAGCGCAAGGTCGATGCTGTAGTGCGCCGACGCGTTCTCGAGATCGGCGGGGGCGACCAGATCGAAGCCTGATCGCAGCGCCGTCTCGTCGATGTCGCGGAACACGGCGGCCTGAGCCGCGCGGTAAAGCAATCTCGCGCCGTGGAGCGCTACGTCGCGGCGCCACTCAGGGGCCATGCCTGGAAACTCGAGCCGCCAGCCGTGCTCGAATTCATCGAGCGTGACGCCGGCCGCGGCGAGTTCCCCGGCTCCTTCGTCGCCCTCGGGGGACGGCACGACGACGCGGCCGTCGTCAAAGAGATCCCGCAGGAAGGCATCGAGCGACATGGCAGCGGGGCGACGATGGGTGTCAACGGAGCGCTTCGATGGCTCGATCGATCGCAAGTCTGTCCGGGCGGACGCGACTTCCCCATGAGAATACCCTTCCTGCCGGGGGCTGTCCCCTCCTCAGGCCGACCGGGGACACAACGAGTGACGTTGGCGAAACGTCGGCGAGCAGCCCCTTGGCCAAGCGCTGATCGCCGCCGACAACGCCTTCACCTGCCGCATCCGTGCGAACGCTCCCTCCCGGTGCGGGCCAGGATTGGCTGCGATCTGCTACGCTCCGAACCTCCGGGTCCCTACGCCACATTTCGTTGCCTTTTTTAGTCCCCCGCCCCGCGAGGAGCCACCATGCAGATCGCCATCGTCGTCGGCAGCCACCGCAAAGAGAGCCAGTCGAGCCGCGTTGGGGCCTACATCGCCAGCGACCTGGCCCGCATCGATCCCTCCGTGACCGTCGACACGATCGATCTGGTCGGCAATCCGCTCCCCCTCTGGGACGAGAGCGTCTGGCAAGGGGACAGCGCGCTTTCCGCACTCTGGAAGCCCTACCGGGACCGGATGCGCCGGGCCGACGGGTTTGTGATCATCGCGCCGGAATGGGCGGGAATGGTGCCCCCGGGCCTCAAGAACCTGCTCCTGTTTGCGGGCCCGAAGGAAGTCGGCCACAAGCCGGCAATGATCGTGGCCGTATCGGCGTCGCGGGGGGGGAGCTATCCGGTCAACGAACTCCGTACCAGCGGCTACAAGAACAGCCGGTTGGTCTACATCCCGGAGCACGTCCTCATTCACGACGTCAACGACATGCTCTCGGGCGCGACGCCGGCGAGTGATCGCGACGCCTGGCTCCGCCGCCGGATCGAGTTTGCCGATCGGATCCTGCTTGAATATGCCAAAGCCCTCGCCCCGATTCGCACAAGCGGCCTGACCGAGCACGCCGACTTTCCCTACGGCATGTGAGCCGAGCCCAGCCCCTGGCAAGGCCCCATCACTGAGGACAAGGGTATGAGCAAATCGCGCCGCAAACAGAGTCGCCGCCGGCGGAAATCGTCGGCCAGGATCGACGCCGAGGCGACGTATGTCTGCGATTCCTGCGGCGAGGAGATCGTGGTGCCGGTCGACATTTCGGCCGGTTCCCATCAGGCCTACGTCGAGGACTGCCCGGTCTGCTGCCACCCGATGACGTTGCAAATCGAGATCGATCCTGACGGCGAAGCCCGGGTCGAGGGGGAGCACGAGTAAGCCGGGCGGGCGTTTCTTGAGGTGTGTGGTATCCTTTTTCCACGAAATCGTCCCCCCGCCGGCCCTCGCGCCGCCCTCAGAAAACCAACGGCTAATATCCCATGAAAGACCCCACCGTCCGCGGCGTCGTCCACCTCATCGAGGAGACCAAGTCCTTCGGCCAGAAGGGCTTTCGCAAGCGCCTTGTGGTCCTCGAGCAGTCGAAGGGCACGTTCACGAACTTCGTTCCCGTCGAGTTCGTCAAGGACGGCTGCGACGCGGTGGACGACCTCTCGGAGGGAGAGGAGATCGAGGTCACCTATCGCTTGAGCGGCCGCCGCTGGCAGCGGGATGCGAGCAGCGAGGTCAAATTTTTCTTGAGTGCCGAGGGACTGTCGTTCAAGAAGGTGTCGGGGAGCGGACGGGCGAGTGAAGGCCCGGATGACGCCATCGACGTCAACGACGACTACTCACAGGCCGGCAACGACGACGTCCCGTTCTGAGCGTCCTGGCGGATCACCCGCACGGCATCCTGCCTCCCGGCTGTCCTTCCGCGCCCCCCCGGCTTCAGCGACGATCGTCCCGCTCTCGCTTTGCTTTCTCCGCTTCTGTCTCCGACTTCCTCCGCCACTTCGTCGCTTCCTCGGCGTCGCCGACGTCGGCGAACGCGTCGGCCACGATCGCGTAGGCAGCGGCGAGGAGCTGCGGATCTCGCTTGTCCTGCGCCTCCAGAAAGCGATCGATAAACTCGTCCATCTTCTGGCTCACCTCCGGCAGCGCGAGGATCCGCCGCCCCTCGCGGGTGGAGCAGCCAAACACGACGCCGGCGAGCTTGTCCCAGTCGCCGAGCTTCTCGGTCCCCTTGGCCTGGAGGCGGAGCGTCGCTTCGCTCGTTTCGCCGCTGGCGAGACTCACCCGCACGGACCGATCGCCTAGGATCACCGGCAGCTCATAGGCCTCGCTCTGCACAACCAAGCGTTCTTCACCGGCCGGAATCAACAGTGTCGCCTTCCCCGCGGCATCGGTCTGGCCTGTAAACGGCTCGGCGCGCGTCGTGGTGTCGGCCGCATCATTCCAGCCCCGCAAGAGGAGCACCTTCTCGCCGCGCACGAGTGACTGGCAATAGATTCCGGAGCCGCTATTCCACCAGCCGATATTCGGTCCCGACACCACCTTCACCCCGGCCACGGGCGCGCCCTCCTCGTCGACCGTCGTCGCCACGCAGCGGGCCATCGGCGTCATCGCGAGCGTCAGTTCCAGGCCGGCGTCCGGGGAGAACACCTGCGGCCTGCGGTAGGGATCCTTGGCGGGATCACGAGGATTCTTGACGACATCCGGTGCCTTTCCCGACGTCGCCACGAACTCATCGCACAAGCCGATGATCTGGAGTCGCTCGCCAGCCGGCCAGGCATCGATCGTGAACGTGCCGTCGGCCGCGACCGGGCTCCACGTAAACCAACTGACCCGATTGGGGCCGACCTCGTCCGGCGGCGGATCGAGTGACATGGCTTGGACGATGCCCTCCCGGATCGGCCGGGGGACGATCGCGTCCACCTTCCCCTGAATCTGCACGCTCGGCTCGAGGGGCACGTCGAGCGTCATCGGAACGCCGTCCACGAGTTCGAAATCGACGATCCTGCTGAACGCCACGGCCCGCTCGCCTTCGAGCTTCACGATAAGGACGCTGTTCTTCCCCGGCGCCATACCCGGAAGCTGGAGCGTGCCTTGCGGTGTCTTCTCCGGTGCCGCTCCCGGGAGCCACGCTCGACCGTCCGACCAGAAGGCATGGAGGTTGTCGAGCGGCGCGGGCTTGCCGTCGACGATCGGCCTCACCTCCAATCGCACCCCCCGCGCGAGCTTCACCTCGTGCGACCCCATCGTCTCCAGCGGCACGTCGACATGGACGTCGCCCGAGCGCGCGAAGTCGGGATGATCGACGAACACCGACACGCCGTTGGTCTTGACCTGCTCCTTCAACGAACGAATGGCCGGGTACCTGACAACGGCCACGCCGCTGTCATCCGTCGCCGCGTCCTGCGGTCCGACGCCTGATCGCTTGTCGTCCGCCAGCCACAACCCGTGCCCCTGCGACGACCGCAGGGCCCAAGGCGTCACCTTCGCCTTCGCCACCGGTTCGCCGTCGGCATCGACGACCCGTACCCGCACCTCGAGCCATTCCTGCTGCACCCCATCGACGACGGGGAGCGCCTCGTGCTCCGCGTCGGCACTCACCGTTGCCACGGCGGCAGGCTTGCCTTCCCCATCCCCACCATCGGCTGCCGGCGCTTCTTGGTGCAGCAACGCCATCCCGAGTGCCAAGGCTGCAAAGGCGAAAACAAGCGAGCGATTCATGTCACCCCCCGCGCAAAGACCGTTTCCCCACTTCGTTAGAGGGTACGTCGGGCGTGTACACGGGGGCAAGGATTGCCGGCCACCCGTGGCCCACAGCGGCCCGGCTCCCTACGGCAACAAAGACAGCCCTATCCCACGCACCTCGTCCCGGGCCCACCGCAGCCCACCGTGGCCGGTCAAGGCCATGACCCGTCTGGCCGCGATGGCGGCATCAGTGCATTTCCTCAGGCGTTTTTCCAAGAGGGGACAACGCCAAAGGGAACCGTCAGCGGCCGTACCGCCGTCGTTCCAGCAATCCAAGTCCGCCGACGATCAAACCCAACACCGCACTCAAACTGTTCGGGTCGATCTCGGGGACTCCGGAGGGGCTGCTGACCGGACTTGCGAGACGAAAGCCGATGGCGTCGCCCTCGTTCGACGGGTCGTCCGGGTACCCGTCGATGGGGTACAAGGAGGTCGCGTTGTAGTTCCAGCGGCCACCTCGCACCCAACGCGACGGGTCGGTTGTACCGTTCGGGTCGTTCCACTCCGTCACGTTGCCGCTCATGTCAAAAGTACCATAAGCGCTCGGGCCGCCGTTGGTGCCAACCGTTGTCACGTTGCCATATTGACTGTTCCAGTCAGCAGCATAGTCATAGTTCGCGTAGTTGCCGCTCGTTACGGGACTCACGCCGCCGCTCGTGCCGCTGCCTTCGACTGTGGCGTTTACAGCCGTCGGGGCGGTGTTGCTCTGCGTGGCGTATGTCCAGTAGCCCGCGTCTGTTCCTCCGCCCTTGTAATAAGCCGCTTTGTACCACTGGTCTATAGCCGGGACGTAGAAAGTCGCGTTGCTGTTTACCCATGGGGCATTGCCGCTGGTCTGGCCGCCAACGAGCGTATACGCCCCTGTCTCTGTGCTCGACGAACTCGTGGCACCGTTCATCAGCCAGTTGGACACTCTTGCCGCATCGAACCAACTCACGTAGTTCACTGGCTTGTCGCCCATATCGGTCTTGACGCCGTACTTGCTACCGTTGGCAGCACTGTCCGTGAAGCTGATACCCCCACGGGGGTTGCTGCTCATGTTCGAGTTGTAGACGGAATAGGGATTGGTGCCGCTTGAATCGACGGAGTTCAG
>CAJAYZ010000538.1 GCA_903949225.1 uncultured Planctomycetaceae bacterium | reverse complement strand
GCGCAGATCGGGGCCGTGGGCCGCGAGCACTGCCTGCTCCGCGGCCGCCTTCGTCTCGGGGTAGAAAGCCTCGAAGTGCGTTGGATAGGGCTGCGATTCATCGACACCACGGAGGCCGGCCGAGGTGGCCACCACGCTCGGCGAAGAGGTGAAGACGAGCCGCGACACCCCGGCCTCACGGCAGGCGGCGATGACGTTGCCGGTCGCCACCACGTTGCCGGCCCGGAATGCCTCCCTCGGCCCCCACATCTTCACGTGCGCCGCAGTGTGGAACACGCATCCCACACCGGCGAAGTGCTCCGCGAGGGTCGAATCGGCCGCGGCGGCGGAGAGATCGTGGGTCACCGTCCGGATCCCCTCGGCAGCGAGGCCAGGGGATGGGCGCCGCGCGAGGGCGATCACGTCTGCGCCGAGAGCATGAAGGCGGCGGCAGAGTGCCGAGCCGACGAAGCCGCTTCCGCCCGTGACGAGCATCCTCATGCGATCCCGGCGCCCCCGGGGAAACGTGGATCGAGGTCGACGGCCGTCTGTGTGGCCGCCCAGACGGAAAGTTTGTCGCGGAAAATCTTGGCGTTGTGCCGGGCATCGACCGGGAACGACGGATGGAAGTAGAAGCGCCGGATCGCCGCCGTCACCGGATCGGCGGCCGCAAGCGCGCCCAGCTCTTCGGCCAGACGGCGCCGGGCGCCGGCAGCGAGGGGCCAGTGCTCACCCGTCGGCTCGACCACGAGCGCCGCCCCCCCATCGACACCGACCAGCGCCGAGCGGCTCACGGCCGGGTGGCGGTTGAAGACGTTCTCGATCGGCACGCTGTGGAACACGCGAGTGGGCGTGACGACCATGTGGACGCGCCGGCCGCAGAAGTAGAGCTGCCCGGTGGCATCGAGGTAGCCCATGTCTCCCATCCGGTGCCACACCCGATCCCCCTCGACCACCTTGCCGGCCGCGGTCGCCTCGGGGCGGCGGAGATACTCCCGGCTGACGGTGGCGCCGCTGACGACGATCTCGCCGATCTCCCGTTCGACACAGTCGACGAGCGTCTTTGGGCCTGCTCCCTCCACGGGGCGGACAATGCGCAGCGTGACGCCTTCGATGGCGCGCCCCACCGGCGTGCCCTGCTCCCCCGTGAGCGCCTTCACCTGAGTCTGCTGGCGGAGCTCCGACGCCGCCGCAATCGTCACCGGGAGGGCCTCGGTAGCGCCGTAGGGGGTGAAGCTCTGAGCCTGCGGGCAGGCTGCCGCGACGAGATCGATCGTGGCTTGCGACACCGGTGCCCCCGCCATGAACACGCGCCGCAGCTTGGGGAGCGAGGTGCCTGTCTGCCGGCAATACTCCGCCAGCTTCGACCACAGCGTCGGCGAGCCGAAGCAGGTTTCGTTGCCGAGGTCCTGCATCACGCGCACGATCCTCCCCGGCACCAGCGACAACGGCCGGCTGGGGTTGAGCGGCGGGAAGATGCTCCCCACGCCGAGGGCCGCGGTGAACAGGCTGAAGACGGGGAGGAGCGGCAGATCCTGCTCGCCACCGCGAAACCCGAACTGCGAACGAAACACCGCAAGCTGCTCGGTGAGCATGCGGTTGGTGAACACGACCCCCTTCGGGGTGCCGGTGGCGCCTGACGTGAACGCAACCAACGCCGCGTCGTCGGCCTGACGGGCGATCGGGGCAGGGGGCTCACTCGACGGCCGGAGCAGATCGCGCACCCGCGTCGCTCCGAACATCGGGTACCGGCTCGCCACGACACAAAATCGCAGCGAGCGGAACAGCCCGGCAGCCTTGAGCCGGAGGAGATGGGCCTTCGGCACACCGATGAATCCGCTCGGCTCCGCTTCCCTCATGCAGGCAAGGACCGCATCGATTCCCATGCCGGGATCGATGAACACCGGCACGGCGCCGCGCCCCATCACGGCATAGCTCAGCGCGAGGAAATCGGCCCCCGGCGAGACGAGCATGATGACGCGTTCGGCGGCGCGCAGCCCGGCCGATGCCAGGCCATGCTCGTAAGCGTGGATCCGGGCGGAGAGAGCGGCGAAATTGATGGCGTCGTACTTCGGCGCGCTGCGCCAGCGCGGAAACGAGGCCCGCGTCACCGCCGCCACCCAGGGAGCAGCCGCAGCTGCCGACTGCAGCGCCGCATAGAGCCCGCCGGATGCCAGACGGGGCTCGGCCTGATCGCCGGCGGTCCTCACCACCACCGTGGGCCCCCCCGCCGCCTCGGGCCTGTCGACGGCAGGCAGAGGAGCACTCTCCGCCGCGGCCGCGCGGAGGAACATGCCGACCTCGGCAACCACGCGCTGCGGCGCATCCTCAATGACCAGATGCGAGGCATCGGCGATCCGCACCACCTCGGGCGCCCGGAACCGGGCCGCGACATGGCGGAGGATCTCGGGATGGAAACAGGGGTCGCGCATCCCCCAGACGAGCTTCACCGGCTTTTCCGCCAGCAGCGGCAAGCGCGCCACCATCTCCTCCATCACGGCATGGGTCGGATGTGAGGCCTTGAAGGGAATGTCACGGACGAAGCCCCAGATCGCGGTCCGGCTGGCACGGGTGGGGTAGGGATGGAGATAGCCCTCCCTGACATCGGCCGAGAGCCCGCGGGCCACCCCCTGGGAGACGAGGAGCTTGAGAAACCAGCGCGAATGCTGCGTCAGCCAGCGACCGACCCGCGGCGACGCCGCCATCCGGATCATCGGCGGAAGCAGCGCGGTCTCCGCGAGCATCGTGTTGAGGTAGACGAGCCGTTCGACATCGTCAGGGCGACGGACCGCCAATCCCGTCCCGATCGGCCCGCCCCAGTCGTGCATCACGAGCGAAAATCGGCCGATCCCGAGGTGGGCGAAGAGTTCCTCGAGATGAGCGATCCGGTCGACGGCCCCGAAGAGGATGTCGGCCGGCTTGTCGGAGAGGCCGCAGCCGATCTGATCGGGCACGATGACGCGGAAGTCGCCCCGCAAGTCGGCGATCAGACGGCGGAACTGGAATCCCCAGGTGGGATTGCCATGAAGGCAGACGACGACCGGGCCGCTCCCCTCGTCGACATAGTGGAGGCGGTGACCCGACGGAGCGCCGGGCCCACGCCCCACGGTGAGGAATCTGGAGCGAAACGGATAGAGCGCCGCGAGCCCACCGGCTTCCGGGCTCCGCGCGTCCTCGCGGTCGATGGGAGGAAGTCCGTTCATGGCTGGGTCGGCCTGGCTCCTACCACTCGAATCCGAGGAAGCGCGTGTTGAGCCCACTGCCGAAGGCGGTGAGCAAGACCTTCTCGCCAGGCTTGATCCCCTTCTCCTCCGCCCCGATCGCCAAGGCGGCAGGCAGGGCAG
>CAJAYZ010000537.1 GCA_903949225.1 uncultured Planctomycetaceae bacterium | reverse complement strand
GGCTAGCGCAGCAAGACTGAGGGCCCTGGCTAGCGCAGCAAGATTGAGGGCGCGGGCCAGAGCACCAAGATTGAGGGCGCGGGCCAGAGCCCAAAGATTGAGGGCGCGGGCCAGAGCAGCAACGAGCGCGGCCGTCGCGACGAACGGTTGCCCATTCATCGCGACGGCCGCGGTACGGCGATGCTGACGCGGGGATCGCTGCCAGCCGATCCCACGGCAGGCCGTGGGATGATGGCTCTGATGGTCAGCGTCCGTCGCCGGCGCCCACGAGGAGCGACGCCGAGGTTTCCGTCGAGTCTTCGGGGTGCCACAGCGGCATGCCGCGTTGGATCCGCTCGGCGAGGATGTCCAGTTTCTGCCTCGAGCCGGCAGGCGCGCTCGTGGGAGTGAACTCGGCCGTCGACTGCGGCTCGAAGTTCTCGTCGTGACCGTACAACTCGATGATTTCGAAAACGTTGCGGATCCGGGCCATCGGAACGACACAACTCCTGATGAGATGGGAGGGGTTCACCCGACCGTGCCACGGACAATCCGCGGACTCGGGTGAGATGGGGGTGGGGATCGAGGGGAGGATCGAAAGCCAGATCGGCGGGGCGAAGGAGAAGCAAACGGAAAGGCAGGTCGAACAGAACTTCGTCGTGCAGCAGGTCAAGCCAGCCGGGCGAGCCAGTTTGACTGCCGTGGCGGTCGGAACGAGATCGAGCCCCGAGGCCCCGGCCGCATCAGCGGACGGTTGCGGTCAGTCGTCCCGATGGGGCCGACACCCGACATCAACCGACTCGATCGGGCCCCGCAGCGAACGTGTTTTCCACTGCAGGAGAGGCCCTTGCCATTCCGACGACGCCATTATGGAGCGACGCTCGCGCGAGTCAAACAATTCTTGGCGCTCAGTCCGGTTTTTTCAGGCCCGCAGGAATTCTGCGGACGAGACGCACGGATTGCGGTGACGTTGCGGTCGATCGATCGGGAGCGGATGACGCCCGCCGAGGACAGCCCCGTCCACGTAAGCCTCAACCCATGAAGGCTCAACGCAGGCTCAACCCTCGCTTAACCCTGGCTCAACCCTGACTTAACCCTGGCTTAACCCTGGCTCAACCCTGACTTAACCCTGTGCGTCGTGGGCGCGACACCAGGCAAGTTTCTCCGCCGTCGTTGTGGGAAGCGCGCCGCCGGCGGCAGGCTTGGCAGTTGCGGCAGGCTTGGCGACCGGCGCCGCGGCCACGCTTTCAATCGGCTCTACCACGGCCTCAGGCGCGGGGGGCGTGGCGGCCTTGGCGGCCCGGGCACGGGCGAGGATCTCCGCCGTCGACGGCTTCGTGCCGGGGTCGGCCTTTGCCCCCTCGTCGCCGGCAGGCTTCGCGGCAGGAGCCCCTGCCTTAGCGCGGGCTGCCGCGAGGATGTCGGCCGTCGAAGGCTTGCCTCCGGCGGGCTTTGCGGTGGCAGCGGGAGCTGACCCTCCGGCGGCCTTGGCGCGAGCGGCGGCGAGGATGTCTGCGGTCGAGGGCTTGCCGGCCGCGGCTGGCTTTGCCGCCGGCTTGTCTGCAGCAGCCGGCTTCGGTGCGGCTGGCGCCTTCGCAGCCGGCGGCGCTTTCGTCTCCTTCGCAGCGGCCGGCTTCGGCTCCGGCTTCGCGACGATCGTCAGACACGCCGGGTCGATGTCATACCAGCCGGTGTTGTTGAATTGGTCGAACTCGACCAGGCAACGGCCGTTCATGTTGACCGTCTTCACGACCCCCGTGGTGCGGGAGAAGCGGGCCAGTTCTGGCGCGGGCGAACTGACGACGACGTACTTGTCTGTCCACTCGGACTTGAGGCGCTCGATGACGTCGAACATGACAGGTTCCAGGCTGCTTCGGGGCTTCCTACCGGCACCGACCACGCTGCCTTCGG
>CAJAYZ010000536.1 GCA_903949225.1 uncultured Planctomycetaceae bacterium | reverse complement strand
GTCTGGTCGGCCACCTTCGCGATCGTGGTCACGGCGAGGTTGATGTGTGCTGCCCGTTCGCTGATGACGGCGAGTTTCGCGCTGAAGGAGGTCGTGCTGTCGGCGAGGTGACGCATGGTGCCGTCCATGCTGGCGAGATTGTCCCGGCCACCGGCTGCCATGTCCCCGGTGTGGGCGGCCATGTCGTTGACCTCCGTCATCGTCCGAACCAGTTCCTGGCTCGTGACGGTGATCTGCTTCACCGCCGCCACGGCCTGGCTCGTCGAGGCGCCGTAGTCGGCGATCACCTGCTGCTGCTCGGCACTCGTTGCCTGCATCGCCGTGGCCGTGGAGATCAAGGCCACCGAGGACTTTTGGATCCGGCCGATGAGGCCGCGCAGATCGTTGGTCATCGTCTGGATCGCCGTCAGGAGGGCGCCGGTCTCATCGTCGGAGTGGCCGACGACATTCCCCCGCAGATCGCCGGCTGCCACTTGCCTGGCGATGTGGACCGCCGTGCGGATCGGATTGGAGATCGTTCGCGCGACGACGAATGCCGCCAGAGTCACTCCGGCGATGGTTGCAAGGGACAGCCCGACGACCAGGGCTCGTTGGAAATCGACGAGCGAGAAGGCCTCTCGGGCATCCTGCTTCACCGTCATCCCCCAGCGGTAGCTGGGAAGATGGCACCACGCCGCGACGACCCGGTGTCCGCGGTAATCGGTGATGATTCCCTCACCACGTTCTCCCGCAGCGGCGGCCGGGAGGGCCGTCCCGCGATCGACGGTGGCGGGGATCCGCATCCGGAACGCGGCGTCGGGCACGTGTCTGATGGGGGCGGTGACGAGGATGTCGTCGCCGGATCGGAGTCCGACGACGATCTCCCCGGTCTTGCCGAGTCCAGTGAAAGCGTCGAGCGCGGAGAAGATCCGCTCGGTTCCGAAGCCCAACGCCAGGACACCCACCACCCGGCCTCCGTCGAGGATCGGGCCGACTGCGAAGGCCAGCGGGCGCTGGGACGATCCGTAGGTCTGGAAGCCGGTGAGATCGGCCTGGAGGAGCGAGCGGGCCCGGGCGAAGCCGGAGGCGAGTTCCGACGTTGCCAGTCCTCCGGTGAGCAACGAGGCGCCCTCCGGAAGGAGATCGTCCCCGGAGTGGACGATGCGTCCGTCAGCGTCGACGAGGACGGCATGGGAGAAGGCCATCGAGGAGGCAAGGGCATCGAGGTATCCACTTCCGCTGGTGGCATCGTCCGATCCGCCGTCGGTCTGACGGAGGGCCCGGACGAGGTCCGGCGCTCGGCAGAGGGCGGTGACACCACGGATCCGTTCGGCCGCGTCGTTCTCGAGTTCGGCCGCCTTCGTGGCCGCGATCCGGGAGAGACTGGCATGGACGGAATTCTCCATCGTCCGGGTGGCCAGTCGGGCGGTCGTCGCGGTGAGGATCGCGCAGGGCACCAGGGCGATGATGAGGAACCAGAAGAGGAGCCTGCCGACGATCGACCGCTTCGCGGTGCTCAAGGCCGGCGGGGTGCGTGGGGAACTCATGGTGTCGCCCCCGGTCGGGGCTCGGACGACGGGGCCGCACGTCGCTGGGGCTTCTCGCGTTGGACCGTCACCAGGAACTTGGTCCACTCGGGGCGGGTCCGCGTCGCCGGGAACGGCGTCGGGCGTGTCGGTCCCCGTGTCGACCAGAGCGTGTCAACCTGTCCGTCCGAACGGATCCGGCCCACAGCGAGATTGCGCCAGGCATGGCGGCTCTCCGGATCGACGGCGATCACTCCCTCCGGGCTCGGGAGCGTCTGGTGGCTGATCGTCGAGCGCACGGTCGAAGCGTCGGCGGCGCCGGCTTCCTTGACCGCCTCCGCCCAGAGGCGAACGGCTCCATATGCGGCCATGGCCTGCTCCGACCTGGGACGTTCGGTTCCGGTGCTCGTTGTGAACGTGCTGGCGAAGGCCTGGTCGGTAGCCCGATCCTTGCCTTGGAACGAGCCCGCGACGACGTAGTTCCCCGTGACGTCATCGCGGGGCATGGCTTGAAGCTCGTCCTCGCTGACGGTGAACATCATCACGGGAAGATCGGCGGGGCGGACCCCTGCCTCCCGGAGTTGGCGGAGCAGCGCGGCGGTCGAATCGCCGCTGAGGAGGCTGAACACGACGTCGGGGTTCGAAGTGCCGATCGCCTGGATGGTCGACGACACGTCGAGGCTCCCGGCCGGCAAATACTCATCCCCGACAAGCGTGGCACCGATGCCGGCGAGTTGGTCTCCGAGAAACGCTCCCGCCGCTCTCGACCACGGATCGTCGGTCCCGATGAGGAAGAAGCGCCGGGCGGACATTGCCTCCTGGCACCACGCCACAGCCGGAGCGATCTGCTGGTTCGGCAGCGGGCCGATCGAGACGACGTGCGGCGATTCCTCGAAGCCCTCGTGGCGGTTCGGGTGGAGAAGGAGGTGGTCGTTCGCCTCGACGACAGGCACCACGGACCGACGGCTCGCGGTCGACCAACACCCGACGACGACGTCGACCCGGTCGTCCCGAATGAGCCGTTCCGCCTGCCGGGCGAATGAGTTGCCGTCAGTCCCGCCGTCGGCGATCACCCAGCGGATCTTTCTGCCCAGCAGCCCCCCGGCCCTGTTGATGTCCTCGAGGGCCATCACCTCGGCGTCGATGAGGGGGCGTTCTTGAGCGGCCGTCGGACCGGATCGCGAGTGGAGGATCCCCACGACGATCGGCTCGCGTTCGCCCAGCCATTGGCCGATCAACCATCCGCCGAGGGCGGTCAATGCGACGGCGCCGAGGATCCACGGCCAATTGGATTGCCTGGGCGACGGAAGGGCCGACGCGCCGAACAGGGCGTTCGTTGGATCGGATTGCCGTCGGGACATGGTGGCCGTGGGCGCGTGCGGTGACGGGCAACGGAGACTCTCCGCCTCCGTCAATCTTTGCCCATCTTTTCAGGCCACGCGACCCGGCGGGAATGGATTTCCCGGGAATCACCGATTTACCGCGGAAAGGGCCCCTCGGGCCCCGCAGAAAACGCCCCTCGCTCTGCCCCATCCGCACCGCAGCCAGGACATCCGACGCCGCTGGATCGGAGATTGACTGCGACTCAGCCGGCCTTGGAGCGGAGCGCCGGTGCCACCACCGGAGCGTCGTCGGCGACGCGGAGGCGGAGGGTGGCATTGGGAGGGGCACGACGTTCCTGGGTGAATCCGCGCTTGCCAGAGCCGAGGAAATCCCGCAGGTGGAGAACCGGGCCCGCACGGAACTCCGTCCGCAGCG
>CAJAYZ010000535.1 GCA_903949225.1 uncultured Planctomycetaceae bacterium | reverse complement strand
TCCTTGCGCGACCTGGTCGAGCTCCCGTTCGATCTCGCGGGTGTAGCCGATCTCGATGAATTGGTCGTGGAAACCCCGCTTCAGGAAGCCGGTCACCGCTTCGCCGATCGCGGTCGCCTGGAAGCGGCGATCCTGCTGAACGACATAGCCCCTGTTCTCGATGACGTTGATGATGCTCGCGTAGGTCGAAGGGCGGCCGATTCCCTCCTCCTCCATCTTCTTCACGAGCGTCGCCTCGGTGTACCGGGGAGGAGGCGACTGGAACTTCTGTCGCGGATCGATCGAGAAGGGCGCCAGTTGCGTCCCCTTCGTGAAGTCGGGGAGCACCTGGTCGCCGTCGTCCTTCGGCGTGCCGCTGATCGCATAAAAGCCGTCGAAGCGGAGCACCCGGCCGTTGGCCTTGAAGACGGCGCCGGTGTCGCGGTCGCTGCGGCGCATGCGGACGCTCGTTGAATCCCACTCGGCATCGGTCGCCTGGCAGGAGACGAAGCTCTGCCAGATGAGCCGGTAGAGCTTGAGCAGTTGCTCGCCGTCCCGCATGTCGAGGAGGGCTGCGGCGATCGAGTCGGGATCGCGGAAGGCGTCGGTCGGGCGGATCGCCTCGTGGGCCTCCTGGGCGCTCTCGTTGGAGCTCGAGTAGGTGCGGGGCTTTTCGGGCACGTAGGCCGCGCCGTGCCGCTCGCTGAGGTAGCGGCGGGCCATCTCGATCGCCTCGCGGGAAAGGTTCGTCGAGTCGGTTCGCATGTAGGTGATCAGGCCCACCCGCCCCTCGTCGGGGAGATCGATCCCCTCGTAGAGCTGCTGGGCGATCCGCATCGTGCGGTCGGTCGACATCCCCAGCCGGGAGCTCGCCGCCTGCTGGAGCGTGCTCGTGATGAAGGGGGGGTAGGGGCGGGACCGCGTCCGGGTGACGTCGATCGATTCGACCGTGTAGCGGGCCTGCGGGTCGGGGCGCCCCTCGAGGCGGATGATGTTCTTGCCCCGCCCCTTGGCGTTCGCATCGGTCTCGGGAACGATCTTGATGTCGAGGAGACCGGCAGCTTTGGCGGCGGCCTCGACGGCCCCGGAGAGATCCTCGGTCGCCGTATTCTCCGCCTTGATGGAGAGCGACTTGCCGCCAACCTCGACGAGATCGCACTCGAGCGAGCGGTGATCGGCGAGCCAGGCGGTGCGCTCACGCACCAGCGGCGGCTTCCCTTTCTCGTCGCGGCGGGCCATGAAGGCCGTCCACGCCTCGTAGAGGGACGGGGCGGCCTTGACGTCGAAGGCGAGCCCGGCAGAGATCTCCCACGACTCCGCCGGCGTGAACGCCCGAATCTCCTGCTCGCGATCGACGACGATCCGCGTGGCCACACTCTGGACGCGGCCGGCGGAGAGCCCCCCCGCGACCTTCTTCCAGAGAATTGGCGACACTTGGTATCCGACGATCCGGTCGACGATCCGGCGGGCCTGCTGGGCCTCGACCCGGGGCATGTTGATCGCCCGGGGATTTTGGAAAGCGCGCTGGATCTCCGACTTTGTGATCGCGTCGAAGGTCACGCGCTTGGCACGGAGCGGATCGACGTCGAGAACCTGCGTGAGGTGCCAGGCGATCGCCTCCCCCTCTCGATCCAAGTCGGTGGCAAACCAGATCTCGGCGGCATCCTTGGCGAGCTTGCGGAGCTCGGCGACCTTCTTCTTCTTGGCGTCGTCGATCTCGTAGGTGGGGTTGAAGTCGTGGTCGAGATCGACCCCAGGGACGGGTTGTTTCGAGCCCTTGGGGGCCTTGCTGGGGAGATCGCGGATGTGGCCGATCGAGGCCTCGACGACGAAGCCGGGGCCGAGATACTTGCCGATCGTCTTTGCCTTGGCCGGGCTCTCGACGATCACCAGTTGATAGCCGCCCCCCCTGGACTTCGAGTTGCCCGAGGCGCTCGTGGCGCCGGTGGAGGAGGTTTTACGGCGCGTCGAGGAGGTTTTCTTGGCCATGCTGGGATCCGTCTGACGCGGCGGGCTGGGGTGGAGGGGAGCGGGGGAGCGAGATCTGAGACGGGCCGGGAGGGGATGGAAAGGGCTTTCGATGACCGGCCGGCAGGGTCCCTGCAGGGCTTGTCAGCATACGCAGGTCTTCGGTCCACGGCCGGGATGCGACTCGGGATTGGCGCAAACCGACGCACACCTACAATTTGCGGCCT
>CAJAYZ010000534.1 GCA_903949225.1 uncultured Planctomycetaceae bacterium | reverse complement strand
TGATCCTGCGGAGAGGGGCATGGCTCGCCCCCTGCTCACCTCCGCCGGCGTGGCGCTGCTCGAGGACTTCAGCCGACTTTGGATCGATCACGTCGAGCGCGATCGTCATGCTCCCCGCCGTTTCCTTGCGGCTGCCGCGGCGCCCTACCCAGACCACGATCCGATCGCCGGGGGAGAGCGTGGCCAGATCGATCGACTCCGGCGAGGACGACGGTAGAGCCATCCCGGCCCTCGGGGCGCCGATCGGGGCGTCAGCCGGCGGCGCGAGTGCCCGCGGAGTCGAAGACGCAGGCGCCTCGGCGGCGGGTTCGGCCTCCGCAGATTCGCTGCCGACCGGATCCGTGGCCGGGACTCGAGGCTCGGGCGGAGCGTCGGAGGCAGGGGTGTGGTCGGGAGGCGGCGTGGTGGGAGGGGTAGCGGCGACGGCCGCGGCGGCGGTCGGTTCGGCTGCGGAGTCGGCTGGCAAGTCGGCTGCGTGCCTGGGGAGCGTGGTCGATTCGAGGACGCGGCGACCGCGGGCGAAGACCCGCCCCGCGTCCCCCGTGAAGGCAAAGCCCCCCGCGATCAGCGCGAGCACGCAGCACTTGGCCAACAAGGTCCGCATCGTCGACATCACTCCCGGCAGGAACAGGCCCGGGAGGGGGCCGGTCGCCTGCCGGCAACTATGCGCCCGGGGCGCGGGTCGGTGATGGACAACTGGCAGGAGCCGCCCACCTTTCCCGGCGAGCCGGTGGGGTGGGTGCGATCATGGCGGTCGTACGGGAGATCAGGCCAGGTCAGCTAGCAAGCTGTGGATAAAGTGCCCCGCCGCCGGATGCGGCGGCAGACAACCCTGAAAAACCTTGGCTTTTTCGGGGTTGTCCTGAGTGGAAAAAGGTCATGGATGACTTTTTCCAAGGACAGCGAGGGCCTCGAGCACCTTCTCCGCATGCCCCTCGGCCTTCACGCTGCGAAAGACCTTCGCGACGCGCCCGGCGGCATCGATGATGAACGTGCTGCGGACGATCCCCATCGAGGTCTTGCCGTAGAGGGTTTTTTCCCGCCACGCTCCGTACTTCTCCGCGATCGAATGATCGGCGTCGACCAGGAGCGTGAAGGGAAGGTCGTATTTGTCGCGGAACTTGGCATGACTGGCGGCCGAGTCGCGGCTCACGCCGAGAACCACCGCGCCGTGGGTGCGGAGCGCCGCGGAGGCATCCCGGAAACCACAGGCCTCCTTCGTACACCCCGGCGTGTCATCCTTGGGGTAGAAATAGAGCACCACCGGAGCCCCTTTGAGGCTCGACAGTTTCAGCTTGCCGCCGTCGTGAGTGGGAAGCGTGAAGTCGGGGGCCTTCGTCCCCTCCTCGATCCATTCGGCCATGATGGTCTCCTCTCGGGCGGTCGATCCTTTGAAGCAGTTCTTGACGCTCACCGGACGTTGTAGTCCCCCTCGCGGTGAGTGGCCAGACGGGCCGGCGGCGGCCGCCGTCGCGCTCCTCACGCCCCCCGGACGGGGCGCGCTTGCGGTGGTGGGGCTGTGGGGACCACAGGCCACACGGATGGTGGCAGCATTGTTCCTGCCGAGAGGGAGTGCGGCGGTCAGCGACTGGGAGGCGGGGCGACTTGGCGTCGGGCGATGGCGCGGCCTCGCGGGCGGAGCGGGGGGAGTGGCCGCCGAGGAGGTGCTCGTCGTCCGCGCTTCCCACGGCTGGGAGGTGCACTGCCATGGTGGGGCCGCGGCCGCCACCGCCATCCTCGACGATCTCGTCCATCTGGGCGCGGAGTGCCGCTCGGCCGCCGCGTGGGACGCTGGCGGGGCCCCGACGGCGGCCGCCGAAGCGATCGCGCTCCTCGCCGACATCGACGCTCCCCGCCC
>CAJAYZ010000533.1 GCA_903949225.1 uncultured Planctomycetaceae bacterium | reverse complement strand
GTCAGGAAGGGTTCCCGGCTCGGTGCCCGCTCGCACGGCCTAAGGCCGCGTCGCGGATCGTCGCCGGGAAGGAATTACTTCTTGCCCTTCTTCTTGGCGACCTTCTTGGCAGCCTTCTTCTTCTTCTTCGCCATGGTGATGGCTCCTAGCGTCGAGCACCCGAACTCAAACCCTCGACCGATCCCTCGGGCACTCTGTTGAAGGGACCGGACGACGTACCGGAAACGAATCCGATTGAAAGGTCTCGTCGGACCCCGTATCGGCGGGTCGACAATGACGCCTCGTACGCATCACTGAGAGTGTTGTGAAGGATTGCGTTGAAAACTGTCAAGAGAAAATCGTGAAGAAGCCGAGATTTTTTTCGCGGGCTCTCGTCATCGATCGTCGCACATCGATCGCAGCGCTGTCGTCGCGGATGCCGCTGAGCGTCTCAGCGACGCGGTTTCGAAGAGTTCTGCGCGAGTGATTCGATCCACGCATCGAGCATCGCGCACTGCTTGGAGAAGTCCTGCTCCTCGACGCCCAGAGGGCTCTTGAAGAATGGCGCCAGACCGCGGAGCACTCCCTGCTCACCACCGCGCCAGGCGCGCTCGGTGAGACGCACCAGATCGATGACCAGCGGCGCGGCGAGGATCGAATCGCAACCCTGCCAGGTGAACTGGAACGTCATCGGCGTGCCGAGGAAGCCACGGAAGTGGACGTGATCCCAGGCCGTCTTCCAGTCGCCCAAGGAACGGATGTACTCGATCGAGACGTGGGTCTGCGGGGGATAGCCGAGGATCGAGGCGAGGAGGTGATCCTTGCTGCGCACCTTGGCGGCCTTGTTGCGCGGGTCGTCGAGCACCTTGCCGTCCATGTTGCCGAAGATGTTGTGCCCCACCCAGCTCATCACCTCGAGGTTGCGGGCCGCGAACATCGGCGCCAGCACGCTCTTCAGAAGCGTCTCGCCGGTCTTGCCGTCGCAGCCGGCGTGAGGCAGGCCGTGCTCGAGGGCCAGTTCGCACAGGGCCGGCGGCGTCGAGCCGGTGGACGGTGTGAAGTTGACGAAGGACGCGCCGGCCTCGAAGGCCGCCACGGCATAGAGGCTGCTCGCCGGCAGCGGGCAGGCAGCGGCATCACCGAGGAGCGCGGCGACCTCGCTCCACCGCTCGGGGATCGGTCGGGAGGGGGGCGGCTCGGTGGAGGCGACGTTGACGACGACGACGTGTCGGAGGTTCTCGTTGGCCGCGAAGGCTTCGATGTCGGCGCGGATCCGGTCGATCGCCTCCCGGGGGGTCTCGACGACATTCGCGACCGAGGGATCGGCCAGCTCGCGGATCTTGTCCCCTGCGGCGACGACGGTTCCCGGGCGGAGACGCTGCTCGATGGCAGCGAACGAGTCAGCGGCGGCATCGAGTACGTCCGGAGTGATCGCCCGACTCTCGACCCACATCCGCCGCGCCTCGTCGGCAAGGTGGCCGGGGCGGATGTCGTGGCCGCCGATGACGATCTCGTCGAAGCCGACCAGGTCGAGCGGCGCGCAGTGAGAAAGCGCTGTCACCAGGCCGTGCGGCTCGGTCGCGCCGCGGGCCAGGGCCGCCAGGCCGGTGATCACGGTCGTTGCCACGCCCCCTTTGGCACCGATGAGCCACAGCCCCGTGCGGCCGCGCGTGCGGCCGGCGGGATCGGATTCGGATCGCTTTGACGAACGGCCGTGAGGGGCTGCCATGGCTGGGTGCATTCCTGGGGTCGGTGGAGCGTCGCGGCGCCTGGGAAACAGTCACCGCGGTGGTATCATGCACGACTCCCCGACGGCACGCAAAATGCACGGTGTTTCTCATCTCGTCTAGGCTCCTCCCCTTCCCGTCTAAGCTCCTCCCCCTCCCTTCTAGGCTCCTCCCCCGCACCCTCTCCACCCGCATGTCCCACTCTTCGTCATCGTCCTCCGCTCGCCGCTCCCCTCTCGCCCTCGCCACGCGGATGCACGCGCTCGAGCCCTCCGCCACGCTTGCGATGGCGGCGCGGGCCCAGGCGCTGGCCGCCTCGGGCGTGGACGTCATCGATCTGTCGGTCGGCGAGCCCGACTTCCCCACCCCGGAGCACATCTGCCGGGCCGCCGAGGCGGCGATCCGTGCCGGGAAGACGAAGTACACGCCGGCGGCCGGCATTCCCGATCTCCGCAAGGCGGTAGCCGCCGACTACACCCGCCGCACCGGTCTTGCCGTGACGCCGGCGCAGGTCGTCGTCTCCAACGGCGCCAAGCACTCGCTCCACAATGTCTTCACGGCGCTCCTCGACGAGGGGGACGAGGTGATCGTCCCCGCTCCGTACTGGGTGAGCTATGCGGAGCTCATCAAGCTCACCGGGGCCAAGCCGGTGATGCTGCCGACGCGCCTCGAGGATGATTTCAAGCTCCGCCCCGAGGCCCTCCGCGCCGCGCTCACGCCGGCCACGCGGATGCTCCTCCTCTGCTCGCCGAGCAATCCCACCGGCGTGGTCTATTCGCCTGAGGAGCTCGGAAGCCTCGCCGACGTGGCGATCGCTGCCGATCTCTCGGTCGTAGCCGACGAGATCTACGACCAGCTCGTGTTCGACGGCCGGAAGGCTGTCTCGTTCCCCACCCTCCGCCCCGGCCTCGCCGACCGCACCGTCGTCGTCGCCGGTGTTAGCAAGACCTACT
>CAJAYZ010000532.1 GCA_903949225.1 uncultured Planctomycetaceae bacterium | reverse complement strand
CCACGGTCCTTCGGCTGGTAGGGGAGGCGGAACTCGATGTGCAAGGTGGCATCGCCGAAGCTGTCCTTGCTCGTCACGCCCTGCATGAGGAGGCCATCGGGGGTCACCTTCCCCCCCTCGAGCTTCTCCACGCCGTTACCGTCGAACACGACCGACGCGCCGGCCGGCGCCTTCGCGCCGAGCGTCGGGCTCTTCCGCTCCACCTTGGGAAGCTTCGCGTTGCCATCGGCGGCGAAGACGGCGCCGTCCTTGATGACCGCCTTGTGCGTCTTCCCCTCCGGATCGGTGATTTCGAAAGGAACGCTGGCACCGTCGCGCTTCCCCTTCCCCTTGAGCTTCGTGGGGGCCTGCCAGCCATCCCCGGGAAGGCCGCCCGGGAAGACAACGATGTCGAACTGGCCGTCACCGAGGGCCACGGTCTGGACGCCGAGCTTCATCGGAGCGCCCCCGACAGGCACCTCCCCCGAGTATTCCCCCTGGAAGGGAAAGTCGTCGTCGGTCTTGGCCGGGTCGGCATAGGCCGGATTTCCGGTATCGGCGGCCGGGAGGGATGCCGAAGGCGAAAGCGCGATCCCGGCAGTGAGCGGGGCGAGGAGCGCGAGGCGGTGAGTGAAGGAGCGGAGCGAACGGATCATGCGGGTCTCCATGAAACAGCGTGGCGGGACGGTACAGGCCCCGGCGGTGAACGGAACGGGATGTTTCCCCCCCAGGGGAAACCTCGCTGGAAAATCGTAGCGAACTTCGCGGGGGCGTGCGCCAGAGGGATGGATCGCCCCCTCCTCAACCGCGGTGATCGTCGGGGCGGGCGAAGACGAGCCGGCCCGCCGGCCGCTGGAGGGTGCTTGTGACACTCACCCCCAAGGTCCGGCCGATCTGATCCCGGCCCCCCTCGACGACCACCATCGTGCCGTCGTCGAGGTAGCCGATCGCCTGGCCGTGCTCCTCCCCCGGCTTCACGAGGCGGACAGTGAGGAGGTCGCCGGGGACGTACGTCGGCCGGAGGGCCACCGACACGTCGTTGACGTTGATTGCCTGAACACTGCGAAGCGCGGCGATCTTCACGAGGTTTGGATCGTTGGTGATGATCCGGCCGCCGAGCTTTCCGGCCATCGCGACGGTCCGGGCGTCGTCGGAGACCTCGGCGTCGACCTCGTCGTCGGGGGGGATGACCTCGATCTCGATCGCCTTGCTCTCGCGGAGGCGGTTGAGGACATCGAGCCCCCGCCGGCAGCGGAGCCGACGCTGGCGGTCGGCCGCATCGGACCCCGACTGGAGATCGTCGACCACGAATGACGGGACGACGAACCGGCTCTCGAACAGCCCCGCCTCGGCGAGTTCGGCGATTCGGCCGTCGACGATGGCGCTGGAGTCAAGGAGATTCGGCCTCATCCCCTGAATGTCGCGGGCGAACTCGACGTACGGGATGAGGAAGCGGAAGTCGTTGCGCGTCTGGAGGAGGAGGCTCGTGCAGACGTAGCAGAGCACCATCCCCAAGACGAGCGGGTACCAGTCGAAGACCGGACTGCGCGGGGGAGGGGGAATGATCGGCGTCAGGGCAAGAATGGCGACATAGGTGAGGAACACCCCGACGAGCATGCCGAAGTAGACCGCCGTGATCACGGTCAGGTCTTTCCTCTCAATCGAGGAGTCGATGCCGATCACCGTCAGCGGCACCGCCGCCATGCCGAAGAGGACGGCCCACGGCACCCAGGAGGGGGCCTCACGCATTCCTTCGGCGCTGAAAATGAGGACGGCGATCCCCATCGCCACCATGAAAAAGATCGCGCGGAGGACGAGGAGGGCCAGCGGGGAGGAACGGGACTGCATAGAGATGGATGCTCGATTCCGAGGGGAGAATCGCTCAATCCTACCACGCCCGGAGGCGGGTCTCACCACCCCGCTTGTTTAAGGCGGACCCCTTTTTGGGGGGTGCGTTAGGTGAGGGATAACGCGGATATGCGGATGAAAGGAGCGATTGCCGGCCGATCAGCCCGTTCCCAGGCGGCGACGGTGGTCGAGCTCGAGGAAGCGGTCGGTCATCCCGGCGATGTAATCGGCGGCGCTGCGCCGGGCACCGAACAGCTCGGCACGGCCGCGGAATCCACGGGGGAGCTCTTCGGGGCGGGCGCAATACCAATCGAACAGCTGCCGCAACCGCTGTTGGGCTGGGAGCCTGACGGCGAGGACGCGCTCGCAGCGGTAGACCCGCGTGAACAGAAATCGCTCGAGCTCGCGCTTGCCGGCGGCGACGTCGGGCGCGGGGGCAACGATCCTCCCGGCGTCGGGGCCGGCGCCATCGAGGAAGGCTCGGCGGACATCCTCCGGGGAGCGAATGGCGAGGGCGTCGATCGTTCCCCGGGCCCTGGCGACGAGCCCGGCAACCTGGAAGTCGACCAGCTCGAGGAGGACGGCCCGGCGCAGATCGACGCCGACGAGTTGGCCGTGACGCTCATGGACGCGTTCGGCCGCAGCGGCCACCAGCGGGAGTTCGAGGAGTTCCTCCAGCGGGACAAGCCCCAGTTCCACCGCGTCGTCGGCGTCGTGCGTGTCGTAGGCGATCGAGTCGGCCGCGTCGACCACCTGCGTCTCGAGGATCGGCGGAGCACCGCTGCCGTCCTTGCGGCGTGTCGCCTGCCCGTCGAGCACCTCACGCGAGCAATTGAGGCCGGGAAATCCGGGATAGCGGGATTCGAGGAGCTCCATGATCCGCAGCGCCTGGGCGTTGTGGTTGAAGCCCCCCTGATCGACGAGCAGTTCGTCGAGGACATCCTCCCCGGCGTGCCCCAGGGGGGGGTGGCCGATGTCATGAGCCATCGCCAGGGCTTCGACGAGATCCTCGTTGAGGGCCAACGCTCGGGCGAGCGTCCGGGCGATGCTCGTCACCTCGAGGGTGTGTGTCAGCCGGCTGCGGTGGTAGTCGCCGTGATAGCCGGTGAACACCTGGGTCTTGTGGGCGAGGCGGCGGAAGGCGGCGGAGTGGAGGATCCGGTCGCGGTCGCGCTGGTAGGGGCTGCGGAAAGCGTGGGGCTGCTCGTCGTGGACGCGCCCGCGCGAGTCGGCCGCATGCATCGCCCAGGGGGCGAGGATCGTCGCCTCCCGCGCTCGCCAGTCAGGGAGCCAGGAGGCGGGGGGGGCGGAAGGTCGATCGGTCATGGGCGGGGGGTCTCCGCGCCGCGGAGTTGTTGCCAGAGGGCATCGAGCGACTGGGGGAGCACTTTCACACCTGCCACGGAGGGCATGAAGTTCACATCCCCCGGCCAGCGTGGCACGACATGCCAGTGGAGATGCCCCGGAACACCGGCCCCGGCAACGGCGCCGACGTTGAGGCCAATGTTGAAGCCGTGGGCCTCCATCCCGGTCTCGATCCGCCGGCACCAAGCGACGAGTTGTTCCTGGAGGTCGAGGAGTTGGTCGCGGTCGAGGTCGGCGAGTGTGGCCCGGTGGTCGAGCGGCGCCACGAGGAGATGGCCGTTGGCATACGGGAAACGGTTGAGCACCACGACACTCGAGCCGGTGCGCGCGACGACCCCCAGCTCGCGGTCGTGCTCGGGGGAGGCGGCGGCCGCTCGGCAGAGAAAGCAGGCCCGATCGGCGCCGGTCCGCCAGGTGGCGGGCTCCACCGGTTGCGGTCGCGGGGCAGGGGCCCCCTGAATGTAGGCCAATCGCCACGGGGCCCAGAGAATGTCGGGGTTCATGACCTTCATCCTACCGCACAGCCGCGGCTCCCGGCATTGACACGACGGGCGTTTCTCCGGCAAATGCCGTTCGGTGTCCGTGGAAAAAGTCGTTCTCGCCGGGCCGCGGCCCCCGTTCGTCCCCCCATCCGCAGAGGCCGGCGTGCAGTTCAAGGTCGCCACCGACGTCTTCTCGGGGCCGATGGACCTCCTCCTGTTCCTTGTCAAAAGGCAGGAAGTCGACATCGCCGAGGTGCCGATCGCCGTCATCGCCACGGAGTTCAT
>CAJAYZ010000531.1 GCA_903949225.1 uncultured Planctomycetaceae bacterium | reverse complement strand
TCGAAGGCATCCTCGGCTCCGTGGCAGTCGAAGCAGTGGGCGCGGAGGATCGGACGAATGTCGCGTTCGAAGGAGAGGGGGGCGTCCGCGGCCAGTGCCTGACCGGCGGTCAGAAGCCAGACGAAGGCGAGGAGAAGGACGGGGGGCATCGAGGAAAGCGACTGGTGTCCCGTCATGATCGGCCCTGGGCTCTCGGCGGGGAGCGGCACCCCGGATCGTTCCGGGAGAAAAACCATTATCCCTCGATCAGCGGTCGGGGGGAAACCCGGTTCTGGGGGGGCGTCCTTCCGTGGAGCCGCCCGCCGTGGCAGAATCCCCGGATTGCGGGGCTTCCGGGACGGGCCCGGGGCCGCGAGGGTCTTTTGAGGTGTCGAAGGGGGTTGTCATGCGTCGGCGTGTTTTCGGGCTCCTGCGGAGCGTGGTCGTGGCGGCGTCGGTGTTTGTGGCGAGTGGCGCGGTCAGCGCCGATGAGCCGCCGGCCGGATTCACGGCCCTGTTCAACGGCAAGGATCTCGCCGGCTGGCGCGGCGGCGAGACCTTCGACCACCGCAAGCTTCTGGCGATGTCGGCCGACGAGCGGAAGGAGCAGATCCGCAAGTGGACTGCTGCCGATCAAAAGAACTCGATGCTTGAAGTGAGTGACGCGACCAAGAAGCCCCACTGGTACGTCGAGAACGGCGAACTGGTCAACGACGGCTTCGGGGCCTACGCCACCACCGAGAAGGACTACGGCGACTTCGAACTCCTCGTCGATTACCGGACCGTACCGAAGGCCGATTCGGGGATCTATCTCCGCGGCGTTCCCCAGGTGCAGATCTGGGATTCGAGTCTCCCCGACCCGCAAAACCTCGGCCTCGCGAAGGGCTCGGGGGGCCTGTGGAACAATTCCCCCGGCGCTCCCGGCAAGGATCCGCTCGTCAAGGCCGACAAGCCGCTCGGCGAGTGGAACCGCTTCCGGATCGTGATGCGCGGCGACAAGGTGTCGGTGTCGCTCAACGACCAGAAGGTCGTCGACGACGCCCGGATGGAAAACTACTACGACCGTGCCGTGGCGGTGCCGGAGAAGGGGCCGATCCAACTGCAGACCCACGGCGGCGAGATTCGCTGGCGGAACATCTTCATCCGCGAACTTCCCGCCGCGAAATGACCCCGGCCGGGTCGCAGAGCCTGTCCTGCAGCGGGGAGTGGACGTCCCCCCGTCCGTTTCCTCAAACGCGAGCGCGATCATGAACCTCGTCGAGATGACATGGCCCGAGGTGTCGGCCCTCTCCAAAGACACCCCAGTGGTGATCCCGGTGGCGGCGATCGAGCAGCACGGGCATCATCTCCCGGTGGTCACCGACAGCCTTCTCCTCGGGGAGATCGTCGCCCGCGTGTCGGCGCGGATGGCCGATCGCGTCCTCTTCGCGCCGCTCCAGTGGCTCGGCAATTCGCACCATCACCTCGACTTTGCCGGCACCATCTCGGCCTCGCCACGGGTCTACCTCGATCTCCTCAACGACCTTGTCGAGTGTTTCCTCACGCACGGATTTCGACGGATCGTCCTCGTCAACGGCCACGGCGGCAACGACATCCCTGCCAAGCAGGCGATCTTCGAGGTCCGCCAGCGCCACCGCGCCCGTTCCGATCTTCTCCTTCTCATGACGACTTACTGGGGCCTCGGCACCCGCCCTTGGGAGCACGACGGGGATTTCGAGCAGCGTGAGATGGGGCATGCGTGTGAGTGGGAGACGTCGATGGTGCTGCGGGCGGCGCCACACTTGGTGAAGCCGCACGAGCGCCTCGAGACGGTCCCGTTCGGCAATGCCTTCCTCCCGGGGTCGCGGGGCTGGATCACGAAGGAGCGGACGGTGCCCGGGCACATCGGCTCGCCGCAGCGTGCCAATTCTGCCAAGGGGGAACTGCTGTTTTCACTGTTCGCCGCCGACCTGGAGACTTGGCTGGAGCGAGTGCTCCGTTGGGACGGCCGGTCCTGGGAGGGCTGACGCATGCTCGGCATCGGAACAGGCGCGGGGCAACTGCCCCGCCGGGTGGCGCTGATCGCCGGGCTGCTGCTGGCGGCCTCAGCGATCAATTACATGGACCGCCAGACGCTGACGAGCGTCTCAAAACGCGTCATGGAGGAGTTCTCCCTCACGAACGAGCAATACGGCACCATCGAGGCCTCCTTCGGATACGCCTTCGCCGCCGGTTCGCTCCTCTTCGGTTTTCTCGCCGATAGGGTCAACGTCCGCTGGCTCTATCCGGCGGCGCTCCTGGCCTGGTCTCTCGTCGGATTCGCCACCGGCTGGGCCCGTGACTACGACGAACTGCTGCGCCTGCGGACCGTCCTCGGATTCTTCGAGGCGGCCCACTGGCCCTGTGCGCTCAAGACGACGCAGCTCCTGCTCACGGCCCGCGGCAGGGCGATGGGCAACGGTGTTCTTCAGAGCGGCACATCGGTGGGGTCGATCCTGACGCCGGTCTTCATGTGGTGGATCATGGTCCAGCAGGGGTTGAGTTGGCGGATCGGCTTCCAGGTCGTGGGTCTGGTGGGGGTCATCTGGATCGTCGGCTGGCTCGCCGCGACGCGGAACGAAGATTTCCACGTCGCCCGCCGAGGGGATGCGGATGGGAACGGGGAAGCGGTCGACTCAGGTCTCGACACCATCCGCCGTTGGGCGGCCGTGCTCCTGGTGGTGGTGGTCATCAACACCGTGTGGCAGATCCTCCGGGCCTGGATCCCTCTCATCCTCCAGAAGCAGTACGGCTACGGCGAGACGACGACGCTCTGGTTCAACGCTGCCTGGTTCGCCGTCGCCGACGTCGGCTGCCTCGCCGCCGGCTGGCTGTCATGGCGGCTGGCCGGGAAGGGGTGGACGGTGAAGTGGTCGCGCGTGGCGACCGTGGCCTGTTGCTGCGTCCTCTGCCTGGCTCTGACTGCGGTGCCGTGGATTTCCGCGGGGCCGCTGCTGCTGACCCTGTTCCTCGTCGCCGGTGCCGGAACTCTCGGCCTGTTCCCCATCTACTATTCCTTCACGCAGGATGTCTCGCGTCACCACATCGGCTTGGTCACCGGAATCGCGAGCTTCTTCGGCTGGGTGGTGTCGGCCCGCTTCCAGAAACTCTTCGGGTGGCTTGCCGACGAGACGCATTCTTATTCGGTCGGCATCGCCGCTGCGGGCGCCGTGACGCTCGTCGCCCTCGCTGCCTGGGCACTGCTCTGGCCGGAGGATCGGGCCGACGCATCGGCCGCCGCGGCGGAGCCTGTCGCCTGACAGCCGAGGTTCGTTCCCGTTCTTTGTTCCCCCTCTCCCCGAGGTGCCGCATGGGTCAGCCATTGCCGTCGCGAATCTCCCGCCGTGATCTCCTTGCAGCCGGTGCGGCCGGCCTCATGGCTGGCGTCGCCGCCCCCCGCCCACTCCTGGCGGCGGACGCCGTCACCGCGGGTGGAAGAAAAAAGATCGCCGTCCTCGGCACGGTGATCTTCGAGCACTCCCACACGCAGCACATCCTCGACCGCCTCTGCAGCGGCTATTCCTGGCAGGGGTGCTGGCAGGAGCCGAGGCTCGATGTGGCGGCGGTCCACATCGCGCAGTTCCCGGAGGGGAATGGCAAAGAGAAGAAGCCCGACCTCGGCCGGCAGCGGATCGCCCGCTACGGCCTCCGCGATTTCCCCACCGTCCGCGAGGCGCTCACCCTCGGCACCGACAAGCTTGCCGTCGACGGCGTCGTGATCATCGCCGAGCATGGCGACTACCCGAAGAACGACAAGGGGCAGACTCGCTATCCACGCTACGAGTGGTTCAAGGAATGCGTCAAGGTGTTCGAGGACTCGGGGCGGTCGGTGCCGGTGTTTAACGACAAGCACCTCTCCACCGAGTGGAACGAGTGTGCCGAGATGGTCGCCGATGCCCGTCGGCTCGGGTTTCCGTTCCTGGCCGGCTCGTCGCTGCCAATCACGGTCCGCCAGCCGGCGATCGACATGCCGCTCGATGTGCCGCTCCTCGAGAGCGTCTGCATGTGCTACGGCGGTGTCGACAGCTACGACTTCCACGGCCTGGAAACAGCCCAGTGCATGTCGGAGCGGCGCCGCGGCGGCGAGGTGGGGATTCGCTCGGTTCATGCCCTTCGCGGCGCGAAGCTCTGGGAGACGCTCGCCGGGCAAGACCGCGAGGTCACGCGCCGGCTGATCGTGGCGGCCCTCAACCGCAGCCACAATCTCCCGGTCGAAGGGGGCTGGATGACGGAGCCGGTGACCTTTGACTGGGCGAGGAAGACGCTTGCCGACTCGACCGGGTATCTCATCGACCACCGCGATGGCTTCCGGACGACGATGATCATGGGGCCGCTTCGCGACTTCACCTACGCCGGCCTGCGAACTGACTCGGGCGAGATCGTCAGTTGCCTCATGCAGCTACCGATGCCGCAGTATGGGGCGACGACGGCCGACTTCTTCCATCCCCTCACGCGCCACATCGAAACGTGTGTCCTCGAAAACCGCGAGCCCTATCCGGTCGAGCGGACGCTCCTCACCTCCGGGATGGTGATCGGCGGCGTCGAATCGCTCGCCGCCGGGGAGACGCCCTACGCGACGCCGCAGATGGGGATCGCCTACCGGGCCCCGCGCGAATCGACCTATTGGTACGACTGACGGCCAACGCCTAGGCAGCGCGGTGCCGGTGGGCGACCTCGGGGAAGACCTCGGTGGAGACCTGCCCGCTGCGGCCGCGAATGCGCAAGCCAACGAGGAGCCGGCGGCGGAGGGTGCGGAACGGAACGGCAAAGCGCCTGTGAAGCCGGATCCACCACGGACGGCGGCGGTCGATCTCTTCAGCCTCGAGGCCAGCCTGGTCGGGGCGGTGGTGGAGGTGGTGCTTGAGGAGGTGGTAGTCGTCGCACTGCTGGAGGATCTGCAGCAGGCTCCGCAGTGGAGCGGCGTGCAGGGGGCCGGTGGGGAGCGAAAACGAGATCTGGAAGTCGATCAGCCAGGGGCGGCCCGACAGATCGACGAGGACATTCTCCCGCTTGTGGAGATCGACATGGGCGACGTCGCGGGCGTGCACGGCAGCGAGGAGCGCGGCGAAGCGGGGGAAGAAGTCGTCGTCAACGCGCTGGTGGCGGTCGAGGACATGCCCTTCGATGAACTCTCGACTGAAGGCATTGGGGAGTTCAACGCCATCGACCGAGACGGGGCCGAGGTGAGCGGGAATGCCGACGACCCCGTCGAGCCGGGCGTGGAAGTGCCGTTCCCGGGCGGCGAGACGCTGGCCGAGCCAGGCCATCGGGATGGCGAGAATCGGCTGCCGGCGGTTGAACTTGCACAGCGCCTTGCCGGTAGCCGACGTGTAGATCGCCGTCGCCGCCCAGGAGTCGTGCTTGAGAATCTCGAGGAGTCGAAACGTGGCTCCGCCAATCTCCACCGCCTCCGGTGGCTCGGCGTGCCCGAGGGCGCGAAACAGCGGCGGGCGGGGCCTCGTGCCCGGCGGGGCAGGCCGGCCGGCAGCAGCGGGTAGGGAGGGGGAAAACATGGCGATGAGAGGAACGCTTGGGCCGCCACGGCGACTGGCCGGAGGGCGCCGGGCCGGAGGGCGCCTGGCCTGAGGTCGATCGGGGCAAAGTGCCCGGGCTCATCCCTGATCGACGCGCCACGGTAGAAACTGCGGCGTGGTTGAGCCCGGATGCCGTGGCTGGAATAAAGCAGACAATGCGTCGCACAAAAGCGTCCCTAGAAGGCGTCCCTAGAAGGCGTCGCTCGAAGGCGTCGCTCGAAGGCGTCGCCAGGGGATTGGCACAGGGCTCGGGGGTGGGGATGATGCTGCCGCGGGGGGCCGCTTTGGCGAGCGGCTTCCCCCGGGCCCCGAACTTTTTCCAGAGGGAGTTTTCCATGCGTCGTGTCCGCGTACTGCTGCCGGTGGTGACCCTAGCCCTGGTGATCCTGGCCCTCGTGGAGCTGTCGGGAGGGCGGGGCGTTTCGGCGCAGGCCCCGGTGGCCGCTGATCCGGCGGCAGTGTTCAGCGGGGCAGCCGAGCAGGCCCTGGACGCGATGGCGAAGGAGGCGACGGCCCGACAGATGAAGGGGGTGGCGGTGATCGCCTTCGTGCCGGGCGACGCGACCCGGTCATGGGCGTCGCAGATGCGCGTCGTCGATGCGTTTATCCTCGGACAGGCGAATGTCCTCGGGATCGCCTACGCGAAGATGTCGGAGATGGCCGACACCCTCGAGAACAGCGGCAGCGGCAAGCGGCCGCCCCACCATGGGGAGCTCGGCTACAAGGGGGGAGCGATCCGGAAGGTGACAGGCGGGCATCTGCTCGCTGCATTCAGCGGCGGGAAAGACACCGACGACCTCGACGTCGCCAACCTCGGCCTCGACCTGCTCGAGGGAGCGCTGCGGGCGGAGTGACTGGGCGCCAAGTCCGAGCGTGGGCTCGTCACCCGGCGGTGAGAATTGGCCGCACCACCGTCCCGTGGACATCCGTGAGGCGGAAGTCCCGGCCCTGGAAACGGTGGGTCAGTCGGGTGTGGTCGATGCCGAGGAGATGGAGAATGGTGGCGTTGAGATCGTGGACGTGGACCGGATCCCGGACCACGTTGTAGCCGAACTCGTCGGTCTCCCCGTGGGTCAGTCCGGGCCTCACACCGCCGCCTGCGAGCAGGGTGGTGAAGCAGCGGGGATGATGATCGCGCCCGTAGATCAGCCCGCTGCTTTTTCGTTGGGCATAGACGGTTCGGCCGAATTCACCCCCCAGCACAACGAGGGTGTCATCAAGGAGCCCGAGTCGGGCGAGGTCTTCGAGGAGGGCCGTGGTCGGCTGGTCGATGTCGGAGCACTGGGCTCGCAGCATGGGTGGAAGTCGACTGTGGTGATCCCAGCCCATGTGGAAGAGTTGGATGAACCGCACGTCGCGTTCGGCGAGCCGACGCGCCAGAAGGCAGTTGGCGGCGTAGGTTCCAGGGCGGGTGACGTCCGGGCCGTAGGCCTCGAGAGCCCGCTTCGATTCCCCCGACGTGTCGAGGAGGTCCGGCACGCTCGCCTGCATTCGGAAAGCCAGCTCGTACTGGCTGATGCGGGCGGCGATTTCCGGATCGCCCACCTGCTCCTGGTGCTGGCGGTTCAGGGCGCCGAGCCGGTCGAGCGTCTCCTTGCGGAGGGCCCGGTCGATCCCGGGGGGATTCGAGACATAGAGTACCGCATCACCCCGATTGCGGAATCGCACGCCCTGGTGCTGGGAGGGAAGGAATCCCGAGCCCCACAGTCGGTCGAAGAGGGGTTGATCCTCCCTTCGCCCGGTCCCGTACGACGTGAGCACGATGTAGGCGGGAAGCTCACGATTCTCGCTCCCCAGGCCGTAGCTCACCCAGGAGCCGATGCTCGGCCGGCCGGCTAATTGGGAGCCTGTCTGGGTGAAGGTGATGGCCGGATCGTGATTGATCGCCTCGGTGTGCATTGACCGCACGATGCACCAACGGTCGGCCGTGGTGGCCATGTGCGGCAGAAGATCGCTGAACCAGG
>CAJAYZ010000530.1 GCA_903949225.1 uncultured Planctomycetaceae bacterium | reverse complement strand
GTTCGGGGCGAGGGGACGCCGTAGCGGACTTCAATCGGCATCCCCGCCGCCACTTCGGCGGCAGGCAATCCGCGGGCGACGGCGCGATCGTCCGCCGCGGGCTCGAGCGGCCTCAGTGCCGTCACGGCCACCGGCCCATCCCCCTCTTCCGGCAGCCGGAATGCCAGCGCACCCAGCACCCCGCCGACCGCCACCAGGGGAATCAGTGCCCACTGGGGGGGAGGACCCCAGAAACTGCTCGGAAGTCGGGCCATGACAGATTTTCCCGGTGCGCGGGTATCGAGACCCGACCGGGGAAACCTAGGCCACAAAAAGGCCTTCGGCAAACCCTCTTCGGGACTGTGGCCGGCAGCCCCACCCCCGTCTCGCCGGCACCACCCGCGCCGACAGCACCGTCGGAAAAACCTGCCGTTTCCGGATGAAGCGCGGACTGAGCCGGCATATACTCTGGATTCCCACTTCCCGCCCGCGTGCCGAGCCTCCCCCATGTTCCGCCACATTGAATCGACCCGTCACGGCACCGTTGACGTCGTGAGGATTCTCGAACGTCGCTTGCTCGACGAACCTTTTCTCGACGACCTCCGCGCAGAAATCGGACAGGTGGTGGGGAGTCACCAGGACGTGAACCTGCTCCTCGATCTCGGCGGAGTCGAGTTCCTCTCCAGTGCCATGCTCGACGCGATGTGCCGGTTCTATCGAAAAATCCACGCTGCCGGCGGTCAACTCCGTCTCTGCGGCCTGAAGCCCTCGATCGCTGAGGTCTTCCGGACAACCAATCTCGACCGGCTGTTTCCAATCCATGCCGACGTCGAGGAGGCGCTGGCCCAGTTCTGACCGCGGAGGGGGCGGACCAAAACGGTTTTCTGCCTCGGCCGGGGTATAGTGTTTTATCGATCCGATTTCCCTCATTTCTTTCGAGGTCCATCGTCCATGAGTGACGCCTTTCGCAGAATCGACGTTTCGAAGCAGGAAAAAGCCGAGATCGCCAAGTTCAAGGACAAGAAGATCCTCGACGAGACGGCCCTCGATGAACTTCGCGTGGAGTTGCTCCGGTTGATCAACGACCGCCAGGGGCTCAATCTTCTCCTCGACTTCTCCAACGTCGAGTTCATGTCGAGCGCCGTCCTCGGCCTCCTCGGACAGATTCACCGCAAGATGGGGACGCTCAAGGGGAAGCTGAAGATGTGCAGCATCCATCCGCAAATCTATGAGGTCTTCAAGCTCACGAACCTCAACAAGCTGTTCTCGATCCACAAGGATCCGGCCGAGGCGATGACAAAGTTCTGATTCTCGGGCCAGAGATTCTTTTGGCCCGTCAGCCAAACAGCAGGGATTCCCCTCCAGCGGCCCCACAACGCATCCCCGGGGTCGCCTCCTCCCCGTGGTGCCATGAGCGAAATCCCGACCGCGGGCTCCAGCCCGAACTACCGTCCTCGTCACCGCGTCGATGTCCTCATGGCCGAGGACAGTCGCATCCAGGCGAAGATGCTGGAGAAGCGACTCGTTGATGCGGGCCACACGGTCCGCTGGGCGATCAATGGCGTCAAAGCGCTTGAACTCCTCAAAGAGAAGCGGCCCGACCTGATCATTTCCGACATCGAAATGCCGGAAATGAACGGGTATGAGTTCTGCAAGATCGCCAAGACCGATCCGTCGTGGCGAACGATTCCGCTGATTCTTCTCTCCTCGCTCTCCGACCCGGTCGACATCATCCGTGGTCTGGAGTCGGGGGCCGACAACTACGTCACCAAGCCCTACGACCCCGACTACCTCCTCGGGCGCATGGACTCCCTTCTCGACACGCCGCTGGAGGCGGAGTCGCCAGCGCCTGGCACCGAGATGGAGGTGACGATCGCCGGGCAGAAGTTCAAGGTTCAGGCGGGCCGGCAGCAGGTGCTCAACCTCCTCGTCTCGATCTTCGAGAACGCGGTGACGAAGAACAAGGAACTGATCGTCACGAATCAGTCGCTCTCAGTAGCGCGGGATTCGCTCCAAAAAGCGAACTCCGAGTTGACCGCCGTCAACGAGCAGATCGAACGCAGCAACAAGCGGATGACGCGCGACCTCCACGCTGCCGCGAAGGTGCAGCAGTCGCTCCTCCCCGCAAAGGCGATCGACGTCCCCAGTGCGACGGTTGCCTGGAAGTATGTCCCCTGCAACGAACTTGCCGGAGACTTCCTCAACGTCTTCCCGCTCGACGACGAGCATCTCGGGTTGTTCGTCGTCGACGTCAGCGGCCACGGCGTACCGTCGTCGCTCCTGGCGGTGACCGTCGGCGCCTTCCTCACCAACCGCGTCTCCGACTCCTCGCTCCTCGTGCGCCCGGGGAAGGATGGCGGGCCGCCGGTGGTGGTGTCGCCGGCCGAGGTCGTGACGCAGCTCAACAATCTCTTCCAGGCCGACAACCAGGCCGGCCTCTATTTCACG
>CAJAYZ010000529.1 GCA_903949225.1 uncultured Planctomycetaceae bacterium | reverse complement strand
GATCCGCGACCTCGACACGCTCCTCCGCTTCCGTGCCCTCGGAGCCGACCGGGTCGGCGCCTCGCGAACCGCGGCAATCATCGACGAGGCGAGACGGCGGGCTAGGCTTGGGGAGGCCAGCGCTCGGGGGAGCTGATCGCGGCCAGGCCTGAGCCCGATCACATCGCGCGGAAGTCGCGTTCGGTGCGGCTGATGATGTCGTCGTCGCCCACGACCTTGTCGAGGAACGGCCGGCAGGGGTAGCCGTTCTTGTATTCGTCCTGGAGGGCCTCGGCGAAGGCGCCGGAGTCGATCTCGCCGAGGATCGCCCGCATCTGCTCCCCCATCTGCTCCCGGTCGATCGAGAGGGCCCGCGTCATGCCGCCGAAGGAGGCGGCGAAGCCATGGGAGAGCGTCGAGGGGAGGAATCCATCGCGGGCCATCTGGGCAAAGGTCTCCGACATCTCCCCCGAAAGGTAGAGCTCCATGAGGAGGCCGAGCGGCGGCAGCCCCGCCTCGGTGCCCACGTGGAATGCGGACAGCAGCGCCGCCCCCATCCAGGGGCCGAAGGCCTGCTCGACAAACAGATCGAGGACGACCTCTTGCTTGGCGGTCATTTCGAGGGCACCGAACTTCAGGCAGCCTCCGGCTGCGGCGAGGGCAAGGACGATCTCGCGTGCCTTCCCCGTCGCGTCGTGCTCGACGCCGAGGTAGGCCATGTAGCCAAGGCCCTCGACGGTGCGCTTGCGGATCGCCTCTCCCCCCATCCGGGGCGCGAACAGAAGGACGTCGACCCCGGCCGGGGGCGTCACGAGGCCGTAGGCGAGCGCGTAGCCGGAGGCGAAGACGAGCGCCGAGCCGGGGCGGAGCCGGGCGCCGATCGCCGGCATGAACTCCGGCTGCACCTCGTCGGGGAGGAGCATCAGGGCCACGTCGGCCCGGGCGGCGGCCTCAACGAGCGGCAGGACCTCGAAGCTGTCAGCGCGGGCCCGCGCCGACGAGGGCTCGTCATCACTGCCGACGATCACGGTGGCAGGGTTCGCACCGGTGCCGACGGCATCGCGCAGATTCAGGCTCAGCGGCTGGCCGAGGAGGCCGTAGCCGAGGATCGCGATCGTCTTTCCGCGGAGCAGGGAGGGATCGGCGTCGCGGTCACGAAACAGGCGCGGATGGGGGGCTGGCGGATTCAAGGTAAGCCTCGCGGTAACTCTCGAGCAATGGATCGACGAGCATGATGAACTCCCGCAGCCGGAGCGGGTTCATCCCGCGGACATGGATCCGGCCGGCGAGGAACGCCGCGCCGAGCGAGCGGCGACCGAAGGCGGCGTCCTCGAGCGTCGAGCGCGCCATGCGGACAACGAACGGCGCATGGTCGACCGGCTCGGCGACGCGGAGGGCGTCCTTTGACGCCGCGAGGCAAAGCTTCGTGTCGACGTCGGGGAACTCCCACTGGATGCTCGGCATCGCCATGGCGAGCTTCTCCCGCTGCACCGGGGAGAGCTTCGTGTCGATCAACGCGATCATCCGGGCAAGGATCGCGGTGAAATCGGCGGGAGCAGGGCTGGCCATGGCGCGAACGGATCCAGAAGGCAGGGGAGATCCCGAGCCACTGGCCGCGGGAGGGGGGAGCCTAGCACACGCACCGTGAAACCGGGGACAGCAGTCTTCGGCGGGGTTTCCCCGGCCACGGGCTCGGCGGACGGGATG
>CAJAYZ010000528.1 GCA_903949225.1 uncultured Planctomycetaceae bacterium | reverse complement strand
GGTGAGCCCATCGCGGTGCGGGGCCCCGTCCTTCGGCGCGAACGGATACTCGATCGAATGGGTCACCCACAGCCGCCCCCGAGCATCGAAGGCCATGTTCATCGGCTTCTGGATGTCCGGCTCGGCTGCGACCAGCTCGATCGCAAATCCCTCCGGCAGCCGGAACTTCTCCAGCTGTTCCGCGGGCGACATCGCTTCGGTGGGGGCCACCGGCGGGCTGGCGGGAGCGGAGAGCGGGAGGAGTGTCGCAAGCACCGCAAGCAGTGGCCAAACACCCATGGCGACGAGGGAAAAGCGGGCGGCAAGCGACGTCATGACGACTCCCAAAGCGAGGGCGCAGGGAATCGCCAACAGCAGCGCCTCCCCACCCGAGATGTGAGAGTATGCCTTGGGCCGATATCGACGGGCAACGTCGGCCGAAGGAGGCCGTGATCATTGGATCACGAAAGCTTCCCGCGGGCGTCGATGGGCAGCACCTGGAGGCTGCCGTCGGCTTCCCACCACCATGCAGTGTCGTGGAGATTCACGACCGGGCAGATGTGGTTGGGGATCACGGTCACGCGCTCTCCGACCCGCGGCCGCGCGGTGCAGCGGCTGACATCGACCTGGGCGTGTTCCTCGGTGAGCTTGCCGATGAAGGCCTCTGGATACTCGACGATCAGGCCGTGGCCCGAATCGGGGGCCGGGCCGCAGCGGTCCATCGTGAGCGTCTTCGAACCACCGTCGAGGATCACCTGATCCTTCACCGCATCACTGACAACCGTGCAGACGACGCTCGCCGCGCAGTCGTCGATCGAGCCGAAGCCACCGCGGACGATGTTGAGATCGTTGTAGACGCAGGTGCCGGGGCGGATCTCGGTGCCGCTGTGAATGAGGTGCGATTGGTAGGCCGTGGGCGTCGAGCCCCCTGACACGATTCCCCGGCACAGGCCTTGGGCATCGAAGCGGCCGATCGCCTCGTCAAGTTTTTCAGCGACCAGGCTCAGCGCTGCTTCCTGCCGGTCGGGGAGCACCGTGACATGCCCCGGGTAATAAAAAATCCCGTCAAGGCGGAGGCCGGGGGCGCGGTCGACCGCCTCGGCGAGCGCCACGAGCCGGTCCGCCGTGGGGACGCCGGTGCGTCCCGAACCGACATCCAAATCGACGAGAATCCCGATCGTCGTGCCTGCTTCCCGGGCTGCGGCGGAGAGGGCGGCGATCGCCTCGGGGCTGTCGACGGCGACGCGGATGGTGGCCGTGCGAGCGAGGGCGGCCAGGCGCATCGTCCGCGCCGGATCGACCGCCGGATAGGCGACGAGAATGTCGGGCTGGCGGTCGGCGAACGCGAGGGCGAGGGTCTCCGCCTCCCCAACCTTGGCCACCGTCAGCCCGACAGCGCCTGCGGCGAGCTGGAGGCCGGCGATGGCGATGCTCTTGTGCGTCTTCGTGTGGGGGCGATTGGCGACGCCGATGGACTTCGTGTAGTCCGCCATCCGCGCGATATTCCGCCGCACCTTCGCCGCGTCGAGGACGAGCGCCGGGGTGGGGATCGTGGCGATCGAATGTCCGCGGGCCGATCCGGCCATGGTGAGTTTTCCTGCGTGGGGCAAACAGGCCGATCCGCGTGGGATCCGCGACAGTCGATGCTACCGCGGGTGGCCGAGCGGGGGCAGATGGGTGTACGCTTGCCGTTCCCAAATCCCGTTCAAGGAGTCCACCCGAGCATGTCCGCTGCCAGCCACGCCCCCGCGATCACCGGTATCCTCGTTCCCCACATGGTGCCGCTCGATGCCAAGGGGCGGATCGACGAGGACGAGCTGTTCCGGTATGTGCAGTGGCTCGTCGATCGGGGTGTCCATGGCCTCTATCCCAACGGCTCGACCGGTGAGTTCCTCCGCTTCACGGTCGAGGAGCGGCGGAAGATCGTTCAGATCGTCTGCAAGGCCGCCGCGGGACGGGTGCCGGTCGTCGCCGGCGCGGCGGAGGGAACGGCCGCCGAAACGATCCGCGCCTGTGAGCATTGCCTCGAGGCCGGGGCGCGGGCGGTGGCCGTCGTCGCGCCGTACTACTACCGGCTTTCGGCGGAAAGCGTCGAAGCCTACTTCCGCGAGATCGGGGCCCACAGCCCGATCGACGTCACGCTCTACCACATTCCGATGCTCGCCTCGCCGATCGAGATCCCGGTCGTTCGCCGGCTTGCGGAGGAGTTTCCCAGGATCATCGGCATCAAGGACTCCAGCGGCGACATCTCCCACATGCAGCGGTTGATCGCCGCCGTCCGTCCAGTGCGGCCCGGCTTCTCGTTCCTCACCGGCTGGGATCCGGCGCTGACGTCGATGCTCTTGGTCGGTTGCAGCGGCGCTACGGTCGCCACCAGCGGGATCATGCCCGAGATGACGCGTGCGGTGTACGACATGGCGATGGCGGGAGACGTGAAGGGGGCGATGCGCCTCCAGCCGCGGATCATCGAGCTGTTCGACATGGCGATGCAGGGGGCCGACTTCCCGGAGGGCTACCGGATGGCGGCCTCGAGTCGCGGATTTCGCATGGGGCCCTCCAGGCAGCCTGCCTCGGCGAAGCAACTCGCCGACCGCTCAGCGCTGGGGGAGCGGCTCACGGCCCTCCTCGAGACCTTGGGCATGAATCGGGCTCGTCCGAGCGACGCGGTCGTGCCGGTGGCGTGAGCCGCCGGGCCGTCAGGTATCCCGGGTGAGAAGGCCTTCGAGCCGGTTGCCGGCAGCGTGGTGGCGGAGGATCCTCTCGACCTTCTCGACGATCTGCGCGGCGGCCTCCACGGGGGGAAGGCCAGCGGAGTAGATGTTTGAGATCACCGTCACCTCGTGGCGGATGTCGGCGTTGCCGCTGGCCCGCGCAGCCTCGCT
>CAJAYZ010000527.1 GCA_903949225.1 uncultured Planctomycetaceae bacterium | reverse complement strand
CCCCATGAATCATGGCTCAGGGTACGGCTGGCGTCAGCGGTGCGTCAATCGAACGGGAAGCCCCGTTGCCGCCCTCCCACCGATGGCCCATCCTCATGCCTGTCCCATCCGCGCGCCAGTGCCGAGAAAGCGGCCGCGGAGAAACTCCCCCACCGCCATCGATCGCCGCCCCTCCGGGATAACGCGGCGGATGACCACCGTGCCCCCGTCGCCACAGGCAACCACGACGCCTGAGTCGTCGAGCGTGACAATCGATCCCGGCTGCGAGCCGGGGGGCGCCGCGGGCCCCTCGATCACCTCTTCGAGAACAAGCCGCGTCGGGCCCGCGCTAGCCTCGCCGCCGGCGGCGTGAAGAAACGTCGTCGCCCGCGGCCAGGGATCGAGGCCGCGCGGCATCCGCGCGATCCGCGCCGCAGCGAGATTCCAATCGACGATCCCGTCGGTCTTGGAAAGCCGCGGCGCCTTCGTGACGAGCGCCGGATCTTGCGGCGTCCCGACGGCACCAGCCGGCCGGTGCGGCGCGGCGACCCGCTCGATGGCGTCGAGCACAAGCTCGGGGCCGAAGGCCGCCAGCCGAGCCTCGAGTTGCGCGGCGGTCTCCGTCGCCCCGATCGGCGTCGAGCGGGCATTGATCACGCTGCCGCCGTCGAGCTGCGGGGTCATGTGGATGCAGCAGGCGCCGGTCACCTCGTCGCCGGCGAGGATCGCCCACTGCACCGGCGCCGCACCGCGGTGGCGGGGAAGGAGCGAGCCATGGAGATTGATGCCGCCAAGCGGCGCCACTTCAAGCACGGCTGGCGCCAGGATCTGCCCGTAGTCGCAGACGACGAAGATGTCGGGCGCGAGGGCCAGAAGCTCGGCGATCGCCGCCGGATCATTGATCCGCAGCGGCGCGATCACCGCGACACCGGCCCCCTCCGCCGCCGCGCGCATCGGATTGACGGGAGCACGCCGGCCTGGCGCAGCTTTGTCGGGGCGGGTGACGAGGGCCACGACGCGGTGAGGGGAAGCGAGGATCGCTCGGAACATCGGCACAGCGAACGGCCCGGTACCCATGACCACGATCCGCAGCCCGGCGACCTGCCCCGGATCGTGTGCCGGCTGCATCAGGCACTCCCCCGGGCTGGACCAGCAGGCGCGCAGCGGGCGGCCTCGAGCCGGGCCAGCTCGGCATGGTAGTGGGCGTCGGGAGGAAGCTCCCCGCGCGATTGCTTGCCGACGTACACCTCGAGCATCGTGTCGAGGACCCGGCGGGCTTCGAGCGCCGCGGCATCGGGGAGGCGGTCGGTGAACAGCCGCCCCTCGAGGTGGTCGAACTCATGCTGGACGACGCGGGCGAGAAAGCCATCGAGGTCGAGGCGCACCTGCTCCCCCTCGAGCGTCCAGGCGTCGAGGACCACCTTCTCCGGGCGGCGAACATCCATCCGCAGCCCCGGCAGGCTCAGGCATCCCTCTTCCTGGAGTGCCGTCCCGCGTGGCCGGGAGAGGGTCGGATTGATGAACACGAGCTCCTCCCCCGAGTTGGGATTGGCCTCGAGATTCACGATGAACAGCCGGTAGGGGAGGCCGACCTGATTGGCCGCCAGCCCCACTCCGACAGCGTCGTACATGATCTCGAACATCTGATCGATGGCGTTGCACAGCTCGTCGTCGATCCGGACGAGCGGGCTGGCACGGCGCAGCAGCGCCGGATGGGGGTATTCGATGAGCTCGAGTCTGCCGATGCCTGTAGGATCGGCGGGAGCCGGCGTGCTTTCCATGGTCGCCTGTGCGGAAACGCGGGTGGGGGTGAGGCGAAGCATTCTACCGCCCCCGTTCCCTTTCGATACGGAGGACGGGCTCCGAATCGAACCGTAGACTGTGGTCGCCGGACTGTGGCAGTCGCGGACCGGCTTCACAACCGCGATTGCCCCTGGATGCCCAATGGGGGCCGCCGGTCCGCTCCCGTTTCCTATGGCATTGCCCCCCATGACATCCCCCTCCCCAGACCGGCCCGCCGGGGCCGTCAAAGCAGCCAGCGCCACCGCGCGGGTGCCCTGGACGGAGCCGGCGGTGATCCTTGCCACCTGCGGGTGGGTAGGGCGAATCCCCCGGGCCCCGGGGACGTTCGGGGCCGCCCTCGGCATCGGGCTTTCGGCGGCGGCCGCGGCGCTCGGGTGCCCGCTCGGGGTCGAGGCCATCGTGGTGATCCTGTTGTGCATCATCGGGATCCCGATCTGTGACCTCGCCGCCCGACAGATGGGCCGCGGCAGCGACCCCGGCTCAATCGTCTGGGACGAAATGGCGAGTGTTCCCCTCGGGCTGCTGTTGGTGCCGGCTGGCGAGCGGACGCCGCTGCTCCTCCTGGCAGCCTTTCTCCTCCACCGTCTCTTCGATATCTGGAAACCCTTTCCCTGCCGGCAACTCGACGAGGGGCACGGTGGCTTGGGGATCATGGCGGATGATTGGGGCGCAGCGGCCTGGATGGCCTTCGGGCTGGCGGTCGGCCGACAGGCCGGTTGGTGGTGAGCCGATTTCCTGAGGCAACGATCGGTATGCGGCTGCTCCTTGTCGACCATGGGTGTTGCGACCCGCCCCACAGCCGGGTCTTCCGCTGCCGCGACTGGCTCCTCCCGGAGCGGATCGACGTGCTGGCCTGCGGACCGGCCTCGGTCTCGGCGCTCGAGGCGCCCACGCCGGGCCTCCACGGCATCCATCTCCGCGACATCGCCGCGGCCAATCGGAAGTTTGCCCGGGCCGTCCGCGACGGCACCCCTCAGACGTTTCTCGACACGAGCCCCACGATCCCGGCTCCGCTGCTCGGCCTCGTTCGCGAGACGGCCAGGCAGGCGATCGCGGAGGCGGTCGATGGCTTCGATCCAGACGTGATCCTCGTCCTCCATGCGGGGATCTTTGCCGATCTGGCCGTCGAGACGGGCGTGCCGGTGGTCGTCCATGTCGGCCCGCACGATCTCACCGCGGCACGACACGACGAGCGTGTCCACTTGCTGGTTTCAGCGGCGCTTGCGTCAGCCGAGGTGGTCATGGCGGCCGACCCGACGACCGAGGCTCTGCTGACGGCCGAATGGCTCGACGCGACGGCCACGAACATCGGGCCGGTGGCCGAGGTCGACGAGCATTGTGGCCCCTTCCTCGCCGAGGCGGTCAGGCTTGCCGCCCGGCGTCGTGGCGGAGGAGGAGGCGGTCAATCTCCCCTCCCGTGAGCGCCGCCTCAAACGCCTCCCGGTCGCGGTAGACCGCCAGGCTCGTCAGCTGAACGACCCAGTTGTGGACCAGCGGCGTGATTGTGATCACCGCCCGGCCGTGACGACAGGCCTCCCAGATCTCGATCGCCGTTCCCATCGACGCCTCGGGAACGAACGCGATCACGAGATCGAACTCGCGGCACATCGCCACGTGCCCGTCGAACACCTCGCGGGCACGCTCGAGGGAGTAGCCGACCGAATTGGCATGGCCGGCATGTGGGTCGTAGACTTCCGCCTCTGGCCAACGCCGCTGCACGACGTCGCGCAGCCCGGCCCGGTAGTTCTGATCATGGACCAGTGCCGCTACATGCGAGCCCTGCATGATCCCCGCGAGGAACACTCTCATGGCAACCTCCAAGCCCTCCCGTCCGGTCAAATCCAAGAGCACCGCCGCCAGTGTACGACAGCCTGCCGTGAGCGCTTTGCCGACGCCCGATCTGGCCGCGGCCCGGAAGCTCGTCCTCGACCTGCTCGCGATTCCCGGTGTCTCCGGTGACGAGAAGGCGATCGCCGAACGGATCGTCCACCATCTCAAGGCCGCAGGCTGCCCCGCTTCCGCGATCCACTTCGACAACGCCCACACGAAAACGCCCATCAAGGGCAACGTCGGCAACCTCATCGTCAAGCTCCCCGGCACGGTGCCCGGGCCGCGCCGGCTGTTCATGGCCCACATGGACACGGTGCCGGTGTGCGTCGGGGCCAAGCCGGTGGTCGCCGGGAGGTACGTGAAGAGCGCCGACCCGACCACGGGCCTCGGCGCCGACGACCGTGGCGGAATCGGCGTCGTGCTGACGACGGCGCTCGAGGTGTTGCGGCGCGGCCTTCCCTGTCCGCCGCTGACGTTCCTGTTCGGGATCCAGGAGGAAGTGGGCCTCTACGGGGCCCGGTACGTCTCCGCCGCCGATCTCGGCAAGCCCGGGCTGGCCTTCAATTTCGACGGCGGCGCCGTCGAGAAGATCACCGTCGGCGCCACCGGCGGCTACCGAATGGATGTCGCGATCGAGGGAATGCCCAGCCACGCGGGCGTCGCGCCGGAGAAGGGGATCTCGGCGATCGCGATCGCGAGCTTGGCCGTCGCCGACCTCGTCGAGCATGGCTGGCACGGCCTGATCGAGAAGGATGGGAAGCGGGGGACGAGCAACGTCGGCGTCATCCATTCTGGCGCCGCCACGAACGTCGTCGCCGAGTCGGCCCAGCTCCGCGTCGAGGCCCGCAGCCACGATTCCGCGTTCCGAAAGAAGATCGTCAAGGCGATCGAGACGGCCTTCAAGGATGCCGCGAAGCGGGTGAAGAACGCCGCGGGCAAGTGCGGGAAGGTCGTCTGCGACGGCCATCTCGACTACGAGGCCTTCCGCCTCGGCGATGACGAACCGTGCGTGGTGGCGGCGATCGAAGCGGTCCGAGCCGTCGGACT